>NZ_VWWM01000056.1:0-52815 GCF_011752945.1 Paraburkholderia sp. Cy-641 | reverse complement strand
TTCGAGCATTACAACGAGAAGCATCCCCATAGCGCGCTGAAATACCGCTCGCCTCGCGAGTTTCGGCGCTCGATGGATTCAGCAACCTTAGTGTGAGGCTGTGTCCGGGATTGCAGGGTCAACTCCAAGGACAAAGGCTCTGAGCGCTACTGGCGCAAGCGTGAGCGCGACACAATCCGAAGAATTAAAGGGGCCATGATAGGCGAAGGAATTTTTCGCAATGACGGCAACGGTTCCGAAATTCTTGATGCATACATAGCGCCACATGTGGGATTCCTTGATCCCGTGTCCTGTGGCACACCAAATAGAGAATCGGGTATCCAGGCTCGATTCTGGGATAGCGAAGAAATGATTGCGATACCGGCTTATACGCGGTCAATGGAAGCTGCGTTGAGTCTCTGGCTTCCTGATCCTGGCCGGATAACACAAGCATTCGAGCGGCCCATTGAATGCTGTTTCTTCGGTCTGTGCGACTGTCTTGGCTTCGATCCTGAGAGGCTATCGGTCTACTGAACCCCTACGCGGCTTCGTCCAACACGTTGTCACGTCGCGCGATCAATTCATCTAGGGTTGCCTGCCATTTGTCGATATCGGCCTGAGCCTTCGCGCGGGCTTCGTCTGTAATGGCCTTCTTGAGAGAGGATCGCGCCTGACTTCTGCGAACCTGGGCGATATGGATTTCCTTGTTGATCGGCTTCGCAAGGTAGCGATGCTTCGCGTCAAGCCCGTCTTCAGCCTTTTCGATAGACACGGCGCGTGAGTGAGCCCAATAGGTGAAGGAACCAAGCTCTTTCATCGGCTTCGTATCGATGACCGGGTAATCTTGCATCCGCGCTTTGATCCGTTCGGCCAGACCGACAGTCGGGACGATGGCAATCATCGGGGTATCGACAGCGCGATTTCGAATGATGCCGCGTCCGATAGATTGAATCGCCTTGTCGGTGCAGTAGTCTTCATGACTGTCATAGCCGGACGATTCCAGAAGGATATTCAGCATCCGGGAAACGATAGGGTCGGGATTGACTGCGGCGTGAAACGCTACGGCGGTGCATTCCTGGAAGTCGTTTCGGCCTTCGACCATACCCAGACCCAGCGTATCGAACCCTGCAAGCTTTTCTTCTCGCTTCGCGTCTTCGTTCAGGATCAGCAATCCGCTTTCCGGCAGGCCGAGCGAGTTCCACCAGGTTTGCGCAACGTCTTCTGTTGCTTTGAGCAGCCATCCGATCAGATCGAGGTTGCAGCCCATTTCGTCCATCTGTTCCAGGAACTTCTGTTCCAACGGCTTCATAAGCGTATTGAAGGCGATAGGATCGCGCTTGAATGCCACAAGGTCACGAAGGCGCGCCGTGCCGATATGCGCCGCTTCCATGCGGTCCTTGAACTGCGTCAGGCAATCAACCGGGACAGCTACGCCAGATTGCGCCTGGTACTTCGAAGGCATCGATTTCGTATCGAGCAGGGGAACAAGCGTCAATGCGCTGTAACGGCGCTCGATGGCGACATTCGCGGCGGACGAACCACCAGGCAACCACGCATCCATAAAGGAAGCCGTCCGGTTCAGCGGGTCATATCCTTCATGTTTGAACAGGTGATACATTTGCGACGTGGTGAAGTCGGCGGACATAACGAAGACTTCCCGGAACCCGGTGAAGGGCTTCGACGGCAACGAAACGGTCACAAGCTGGGGCCGCGCACTGGTTCCGACCTGGACGCAATAGCATTTGACGCGTCCCTTAGTCGCCTTCTTGTGCAGCGCTTCAAGCTCTTTCACACGCACGCGGGCAGGTTTCGTAAGGTCCCGCGGAATCATTTGGCGGATCGAGTCGCTCACGGCCACGGTTTCAAACAAGTCTTCGAACGCTTCCTTACCGCCGTGCGCGAGGTCAACGCGCGTGGGCGGTTCAACCCATTTACGCGATTCGTCAAAGAAGACTGTCGTATCAGCAAACTTCGGGCTGTCGCGCAATTCCAGGAAGGCCGCGTGCGTGAGGAAGAGCACGCTTCCATGCAGGAACGGGCGCGCGAATTGATCGCTACCCGCAAGCATCCCATCAATCTTGTCCGCTACCGAGCGGGAAGACACGCCCCCGCTAACCGCCATGAAAAGCCGGTCTGGGCCGGGAAGCAGCTTCAGAAGGTTGGCGTAACTCTGACGCAGCAGGTCAACGGTTGGCGCGCAGTAGAAGATATATCCAACGTCTTCGTCATTCATGCCGCGCTTCACATGGTCCGCGATGTAGTTCAGTGCGGCGGTGGTCTTGCCAGTGCCAGGCGGCACAGATATATAGTTCAGGTTCATTTTTGAGTTTCCAGATTTCCGGTACGATCTATTTACGGGGCGTTTAGGAATTTTTGGAATCGCCCGCAAAATAAAATTGACGGAATCTTGGTAACTTAAAGAAAGAACCGACGCTTCTATAAGAGCACGATTTTTCAATTCCTAAACGCCGTGGCGGAAGGTCTGGAAAAACGCCGTGGCAATCTGGATTCGGCGTCTGGTGGTCGGACGGATTCCCGGATTTAAAAATTCCGTAGATTGCTCTATATAGAACGCTATTCCTAAAAGTCTGGAAAGTTGTACTTCTCTGTTTCGGTGACTGGAAATCTGAGAAACCATCTGGGAACCAGACGGGAAACTATCCCTACGGACAACCCCTGCTTTGGTTCGCGAAGCGCCGCAGGCGCGAGGGAACCAAGGGGTTACACGAAGTGAAACCCTAATAAGCCAGCAATCCGATACCCAGACGGATTCCTGGAAGGGTGTCATTGCCCGTAATTGAAAGCAGCACGCGCCTTGGTGCTTCGCACACTGCGGCGCGTAATGCTTTCGGCTTAAGCTCGCTTCGCTCGCTCTGAGCACTAAGGATAAGGAAAGAGAGCCGTCTGGGGCTGTGGTAGTCGTGTCGCTGCGCTCCACGCCTACGACTGCCCAGCCTTGCCTAGACTGTTCCGTGTACCTGCTACGCAGGAAACGGGAACGAAGCGCCCAGACGGTCTTAGGCTCGGTGCCCTGGGGGTTTGGGGGCGAAGCACCCACATATGAGAATGCATCGGGACGGCCACGGCGTTTTTGTTACCGGCGCACCAAAAAGAAAAAAGCCCCACTCAGGATTCGATTCCTGGCGGGGCTTTTTGTCGTTTGCACGTCCGGCAATGGCGGGCATCCGCGCTGCTTTTTTTGGTACTCGCTTGCGTTTGCTTCCTGCTATTATTTAGAATCGATCAATTAGATAATCTGAAATGGACATTAAAGACTTCCGATGGGTGTTTATGCCATACTGCCTGCAAAGGCTTTCGAACGGGCGATACATCATTCTGAATCGTGACTACAAACCCTTGGGCACTACCAGCCCTGATTGGGTGGAGTACGAAACGCACCCAAGCGCCGTACGCATGAGCATAACCGCCAAAACGGCGGCAAGTTTGTCCACGCACGGCAAGCCTGATACGGATCGAATCTTTCTGTATGACGATGGTAGTTCACCCGCCAACGGTGCGGAACAGATGCGCGCGTACATGGAAAAACTGTCCCGGTTGGCAATGTACACGGTCAAATACGAAGACTAACCGGGCGCGACACAATAGACAAAGCCCCGTCAGGAATCAAATCCTGAGCGGGGCTTTTTGAGGGTCGGCCGGGATTCGCAAAAAATCCGCCACATCTTGATCTAAACTGCTGATTGATATGAGAAATCAGCGGCCTGACTGAGCGGAGAAACGGAGGGGTGAATATCCGGGACCAATTCAGTATGGCTTACGCCTTGTCCCTTCTGGGTAAACGCGTTCAAATGCAACGCCTTGACTTGCCCATTGTGATTTGCTTAGTCCTACGCGATCTATCTGGACCTTCGAAAGATCGACGCCTCTGTGCTGCAACAATTGGAGGAGCTGGTTTGTGTGATCAGTGGTTGGTGAATAGTGACCGCTTTGATCCGTAATATATCTAAGTCGACCTGACGCAACTTCCATCACCCCGGCTGCTGCGACTGGGGCTCCCGCTAAAAAAGACGAGTGATGTTGTAGCACAGACTCATCGCCAGCATAGAGCTTTCCCTTGCCGTCCATTACAAACATGTAGCCCATGCCCTCGGTGTTCATGGGTTGCCAAGCGCCTGATTCACCTTTTTGGGAAAGAATGCCGTTTGCTATCGATACCTGGTACCGAGCGCGTTCAACTGCGCTCAAATAGGGTACGGGAACGGGACCGCTGGCCGCTAGGCGATCGGCGTCGTATCCCGATGTTTTCAACATGCCAATGGTTCTATAAGTGTCGCCTTCACGAAGAGAGGTTCTGCTAGGCGGGCGCGTCAATGCTGCTAGTTGGGGGGACGCCTCTCTACGAGGGGCAGCACGAGCCGAGGATGTTTGGCCAGGAGACTCATTGCGTACCGCATCTAACTGATAATCCTGCGCTTGCCGAACGTTCTGTGTCGAATTTACACGTCCCATGATAGTCGCTTCCTTCAAGTATGTCAGTTGATGAACGCTATGATTAGCGCACGTTTCCTCTGGAAAGGTCTTGGGTGCGAAGATAAATTCTGAAATGCGAAGCGACAGCTTGGGGCCGAAAATAACTTCGGGTCTCGCCGAACCGTGTCGACGCAAATGGTGCTAAGGGAGTCTGATCGAGCGGGATTACGCGGACATGATGCGCGTTGCCGTGTCGATCAAGGCGGGCCGGATGACGCCGTCAACGATCCTGCGCCGCCTCGGGTCCGAAAGCACTAAGAACAAGCTGTATTTTGCGTTTCGCGAGCTTGGACGTGTGATCCGCACGCTGTTCCTGCTCAAGTATCTGAACGATCCGGAACTGCGCCGCACGATTACTCAGCGTAGGCGCTTGCGTGTTCGCGGAATTCTGCGAATATCCCGCGCTAACGTGCCTTGCGGGTCGCGCCCAGCACGCAGCAGGACTTCGCCAGCGGGCACGGTTTGCCGAACTTCTCAAGCGCGGGTGACGGCGGTTTGATGACAATCCCGCGTCTGATAGATACCCGGTTCAAGTTGCACTGAGCCAGAAGGGGCGTATCTGGCACAATGACGCTTTTGTGACAGTGCGCCCGCAAAGGTCTGTGTAAGCGGGATTTCACGGTTTTTTCACGGTCACACCCACAAATAGGCCGAAAACCCTTACCCAGCTTATGTTTCGTATCCCAAGACTAACACCCACCGAGGGCAAGTTCTTTGAAATCTTCAATGCGCACGCAACGTGCATCGTCTCGGCAAGCCACGAGCTCGAGCTGCTGATCGACAATCTGCAGGACGCGGAAACCCACAAGCAGAACGTGCAACAGTCCGAGAAGGCTGCCGACAAACTCACGCACGAAGCCATCGACCTGCTGCACAAGACTTTCATCACGCCGCTCGACCGCGACGAGATCCACAAACTGATCACGACGATGGACGACATCCTCGACCTGATGGAGGACGTCGCCACCGCCATCTCGCTGTACGACGTGCAATCGGTCACGTCCGAGGCCAGCCAGCTTGCGCATATCTGCACGGCGACCTGCGAGCGCGTGCAGTTCGCCGTGAGCCTGCTCGCGGACATGAAGCAGGCGAGCCAGATCCTTAAGGCGTGCGAGGACATCGACCGGCTGGAATCGGAAGCCGACCGCGTGCTGCGCGCGGCCATGTCGAAACTGTTCCGCGAGGAAGACGACGTCAAGGTTCTGATCAAGCTCAAGGCGATCTACGAGCTGCTCGAAACGGTCACCGACAAGTGTGAGGATGTGGCGAACATCATCGAAGGCATCGTGCTGGAAAACGCATAATGCAATCGATACAACTCGCTATCTGGGTCGTTGCCGGCCTGGTTGCCGTCGCGCTGGTTTTCGACTTCATGAACGGCTTTCACGACGCGGCGAACTCGATCGCCACGGTCGTCTCGACCGGCGTGCTGAAGCCGCAGCAGGCCGTGGCATTCGCGGCCGCGTTCAACGTCGTTGCCTATTTCGTGTTCCACCTGAAAGTGGCCGCGACGGTCGGCAAGGGCACGATCGACCCCGACATCGTCGACCATTACGTGATCTTCGGCGCGCTGGCCGGCGCGATCGCCTGGAACATCATCACCTGGCATTACGGCATTCCGTCGAGTTCGTCGCACGCGCTGATCGGCGGGCTCGTGGGTGCCGCGCTCGCCAAGTCGGGTTGGGGCTCGCTGAACTGGGACGGCCTCATGAAGACGATCGCGTTCATCTTCATCTCGCCGCTGCTCGGCTTCGTACTCGGCTCGTTTTTCATGCTGCTGGTGTCGTGGCTCTATTTCCGCACGCCGCCGAGCAAGGTCGACCGGCGTTTCCGCCGCCTGCAACTGTTGTCGGCGGGACTGTACAGCCTCGGTCACGGCGGCAACGACGCGCAGAAAACCATCGGTATCATCTGGATGCTGCTGATCGCGACCGGCTTCGCGTCGTTGAACGCGGATGCGCCGCCGCTGTGGGTGATCGGCGGCTGCTATCTGTCGATGGGGCTCGGCACGCTCTTCGGCGGCTGGCGCATCGTGCGCACGATGGGGCAGAAGATCACGAAGCTGAAGCCGGTCGGCGGCTTCTGTGCGGAAGCGGGCGGGGCGATCACGCTGTTTACGGCGTCGTGGCTCGGCATTCCGGTTTCCACGACGCATACGATTACCGGCGCGATCGTCGGTGTCGGCGCGACGCAAAAGCTGAGCGCGGTGCGCTGGGGCGTGGCCGGCAACATCGTCTGGGCATGGATTCTGACGATTCCGGCTTCCGCGGTGCTGTCCGGTGCCGCATGGTGGCTCGGTCACCGCTTTCTGTGATTGCGTGTATCTCGCCTGAGATGGCCCGCGCTGTTTGATCGGCGCGGGTTGTTCGAGGGCTTCGGGAGTCCCGGCCTCGTTCGGTCAGCGCCTCTGCGCTGGCGCTGGCCTGCTGTCTTACCTCTGTTCTGACTGACCTGACTGCGCGATTCGTTAGCGATTGCCTCACGCTTTACGACTATCGCCGCGCGTCACCTATCCCCTCAACACGCTCTCCGGCTTAGATCAACGGCGCGCTCGCGCCATCCATCGGGATGATCGCGCCGGTCACATAGCTTGCGCGGCGGCTCGCGAGGAAAAGCGCGACATCGGCAATTTCCTCGGGTTTGGCATAGCGGCCGAGTGGCACCTTGGCCTGGCCGCGCGCGAGCGCTTCCTCGTTGCCGATGCCCTGGCCCTGTGCTTCGAGCCTGACCGCTTCCTCGACGCGCTCGGTCAGCGTCGAGCCCGGATTGATCGCGTTGATGCGGATGCCGTAGCGCGCGTAGTAGTGCGCGAGGCCGACGGTTGCCAGCATCAGCGCCGCATTCGCCGCGCCGCCGGCGATATGGATGTCGCTCGCCATCTTGCCGCCCATGCCGATGATGTTGACGATCGTGCCCGGCTCGCCGCCGTGGCCGGCCTTCGCACGCTCGGCCATGCGGCGCAGCACTTCCTGCTGCGGATAGATGTAGGGGAAATACTTCGCTTCCATGGTCGCGCGGAACGCGTCGGCGTCGAGCGTTTCCGGGTCGTAGCGGCGCGCCGCGCCGGCACTGTTGACGAGCACGTCGATCGGTCCTACCGCGGTGCTGACTTCCTCGACGATATCGGCGGCGCTGTGCGGCTCGTGCAGATCGGCGCGCGTGCGATGCACGTGCAGTCCCTCCTGCTTCAGCTGCTCGTAGGCACGCGCGAGGTTGGCGGGATCGCGCGACACGATCGCGACCTTCGCGCCCTCCTGCGCGAAGGCCCGCGCGCACGCGAAGCCGATGCCTTTGCTGCCGCCCGTAATCAACACCACCTTGTCTTTCAGACCGAGTTCCATCGTCATCACCCGCCGTCGGAAGAATATCCGGTGACGATAGCAGATTGGCGCGGGCGTCGTATCGCGCGGCGGTGTTTTTGTGCGGCGCGCGAAAAGGGGGCGTGTGTCAGCCGTCGCGCGTTCGGCGCGCATGACAACGGGCGCTGTCTTCCAGCTACCCACAGACGGCTACACCAGAGCAAAAGCCTCGGTCGCTGGATACGGGCGCGTCAATAACTGCCGTTCGCAAAGCGGGCGATCGGGTCGTCGCTGGTTTGCGTGGGAGCGGGGATGCCACGTGCCGCCGTCGACGCGCGCATGATCTGCACGCCGCCGCCAGCTTCAGCGCGTTGCGCCTGCTGAGCCTGGCGTTCGGCGAGCGCAGCGGACGGTGGTGGCTCGAAGGCATCGGCGGCGTCGTCGATGGCATCGGGGGCGTTCCGCGACACGGTGCGGGCGCTCGTCACAGGCTGTGCCGGTTGTTGCATTGACGAAGGCGCGACGGCCTCATAGGTGCTCGCCTGGGCGGTCGGTGCCGCGGTCGGCGCCACGGCACCGGCGGAGCGCGCCTGCAATTGCGCGGCGCTGAGACCTGCAGGCGGCGGCTCGAACGGGTCGGCCTGGGCGGCGGCGGTCGCGCCGTTGTTGCCGGCGGGCGCGGTCGAAACCACGACTGGCTGGGCGGGCGCGGCAGCCGAAGGCACTCTCGGCGCCGTTTCAAGGCGCGCAGCCTGCGAGGACGAACCGCCTGCGTAAACCGGTGCCTGAGGCGCGGGCCTCGTCAGCGGGGACGTGATGCCACCGGACGCGGCAGGTGCACCCGCATAGCCCGACGTAGACGGAACGGCCGCCGCAGTTGCCGCCGCCACCGCGGCGCCACGCTCCGGCTGCGGCGCCGCCGCCTGATAACTCGGCGTATCGAACGGCGCCGGCGTCGCGGCTGGTCCGGCCATGCGGCGGATTCCGTCGAAGCGCTTTGCCCAATAGGGATTGGTCAGATAGTCGAGCCGCACCGTGCCGCCCGTCGACGGCGCATTGACGAAGCGCAGCTTGCCTACGTAGATGCCGACGTGCGAATGCGCACGCCCGGTCGTGTTGAAAAAGATCAGATCGCCGGGCGCGATTTCGTCGGGTTCGATCGATTCGCCGCGGCTGCTCATCTCGGCCGTCGTGCGCGGCAGATTTACCGATGCGGCGCGCAGCACGACATAGCGCACGAGGCCGCTGCAATCGAAGCCGCTGTCTGGCGTGTTGCCGCCCCAGCGATAGGGCACGCCGACGAGGCTCATCGCCTGGATCGAGATTTCCTCGCGGCCGATGCTGTGGTCGACGAAATGGGGGAAGCCCGGCGGCGGTGCGTGATACGCGCCGTTCGCCACGACGATGCCACCGGCCGTCCCGCGCGACGTTTTCTGCGGCGCGCCGGCACAAGCGGCGAGCAACAGCACGATCAGCAGCGAAAACGCGAGTCGGAGCATGAAGACGGGGCGGGCGGGTAAACGCCCGTTTACTGACTGAATGTCGCGATGGTAGCCCGTCACACGCGGCTGCGGCAAGAATTGTTGATAAATTACTTGAAGTTTGTGCGCTAAGTGTTGCCGGCGCGGAACGCCAAGGCGATAAAAAAAGCCGCGTCCGGAACGATCCGGACGCGGCTTGCGATGCCAGGGAAAGCCGGGAAAAACCCGGCCGAAGCCTAGAGAATTTCCGACGCGTAATCGGCGAGGCGCGAGCGCTCGCCGCGCGCGAGCGTCACGTGTCCGCTATGCGCCCAGCCCTTGAAACGGTCGACCACGTAGGTCAGGCCCGAACTGCCTTCGGTCAGGTAAGGCGTGTCGATCTGCGCGATATTGCCGAGGCAGATGATCTTCGTGCCCGGACCCGCGCGCGTGACGAGCGTTTTCATCTGCTTCGGCGTCAGATTCTGCGCCTCGTCGATGATCAGATACTTGTCCACGAACGTGCGGCCGCGCATGAAGTTCATGCTCTTGATCTTCAGGCGCGAGCGGATCAGCTCCTGGGTTGCGGCGCGACCCCATTCGCCGGCGGCGTCGTCGGTTTTCTGCAGCACTTCGAGGTTGTCGTCGAAGGCCCCCATCCACGGCTGCATCTTTTCCTCTTCGGTGCCGGGCAGAAAGCCGATGTCTTCGCCGACCGGCACCGTCGCGCGCGTCACGATGATCTCGTTGTAGCGCTTGTCGTCGAGCACCTGCGCGAGGCCCGCCGCGAGCGCGACCAGCGTCTTGCCGGTGCCGGCCTGGCCGAGCAGCGTGACGAAGTCGATTTCCGGGTTCATCAGCAGATTCAGCGCGAAGTTCTGCTCGCGATTGCGCGCCGTGATGCCCCACACGTTGTTCTTGTGGTGGCCGTAGTCGCGCAGCGTTTGCAGCAGCGCCGTCTTGCCGTTGATTTCGCGCACGAGCGCATGGAACGCGGGCTCGCCGTTCTGCGGCTCGAGATAGACGAACTCGTTGACGAGCATCGACGCGCACAGCGGCCCCGTGACCCGGTAGTACGTCGTGCCGGTCTTGGTGTCCTGCCAGCTTTCCATGCCCTTCGCGTGCCGGGTCCAGAAATCCTGCGGCAGCGCGCGGATGCCCGTGTACAGCAGATCGCTGTCTTCGAGCACCTGGTCGTTGAAGTAGTCTTCGGCGGGCAGGCCGAGCGCGTGCGCCTTGATGCGCATGTTGATGTCTTTCGACACCAGCACGACCTGGCGGTCCGCGCGATCGCGCTGCAACGCGCGCACCACGCCGAGGATCTGGTTGTCGGCCTTGCCTTCGGGCAGGCCTTCGACCGGCTCGATCGCGGTGAGGCGGGTCTGGAAGAACAGGCGGCCCGACGCCTCGCGGCTGCCGAGGCGCGCGAGCGAGATGCCGTCGGCCATGTCGCCGGCATTGGCGACGAGCGCGTCGAGCGTGCGGCTCACCTGGCGCGCGTTACGCGCGACTTCCGACATGCCTTTCTTGTGGTTGTCGAGCTCTTCCAACGTCATCATTGGCAGATAGACGTCGTGTTCCTCGAAACGGAACAGGCAGCTCGGATCGTGCATCAGCACGTTCGTGTCGAGCACGAAGAGCTTCTGCGCCTCGACCGGCGTGGTGGTGGCCGTACCGCGTTTCTTGCGCGTGCCGCTTGCGGCGGGCGCAGGGGCGGTAGCGGTGTCGGCCTCGTGCTTGGCAGCCGGGGCGCGCGCCACGACCGGTTCGGCCTCGGCCGCGGCCGCGGCCGGCGCGACCGGAACCGGCTGCAACAGCGCGGCGGTCTGTTTCGATTTGCGGCTGCGCGCCGGGCCCGGTTGCGCGGCGGCGGGCGTCACCGCAGCCGGCACGGGCCGCAGTGTGGTGGCGGCGTTGGCGGCGTCCGCCATCGGGGTGGCGACGTTGGCGCGGCCGTAATCGGCCGACTCTGCGGATTCCCCTTCACGCGCCGGTTTTTTCGCGGCGGAACGCGCGGGCGTGACGGCTTTGGCCTTGTATTCGTCAGGCGACAAAAGATTGCCGAGCTTGCTGGGGGGAGTAGGCAAAGGCATGGTTTCCCTCGAAATAATCGGGTCACATATCGTGCGCCGCCCGTCGCATTCTGCCGGTGCCCTCATGGGACACACAGTTTGCGCGAGGAGGCGCGCATTCGGTCTAGAGATGCCGGTTCGCCTGGTCTTCGATAGGCTCCTTGACGGAAGCGCGCAACCGGATGAACGAACGGTTGCGCGCAATTAAAAAAGCCGCCGTCCCGGCATTCGGGACAGGCGGCTCGACGACGATGCTCGCGTTGCGCCTCACGAACCGAACGGTTCCGGTCGATCCGGTCAAGCGGCCGTCAGATCTGGCGCAGCGGAGAAAAATGTGGGGTGAACAGGCACTCATTGCGGCCCAATATAACGCGCATCAAAGCGCTTGTACAGCCTCCAGGATTTCGTCGACGTGGCCCGGCACTTTTACGCCGCGCCATTCCTGGCGCAGCACGCCGTTGGCGTCGATGAGGAACGTGGAGCGCTCGATTCCCCGTACTTCTTTGCCATACATTTTCTTCATTTTGATGACGGCGAAGAGCGCGCACAGCTTTTCTTCCTGATCCGAAATCAGCGGGAAGGGCAGTTCGAGCTTGGCCTTGAAGTTGTCATGGGAGCGCAGGCTGTCGCGCGACACGCCGATGATTTCCGCGCCCGCCTTCCTGAATTTGGGGTACAGATCGCGGAATTGCAGGCCTTCGGTCGTGCAGCCCGGCGTGTTGTCCTTCGGATAGAAATACAGCACCACCTTTTTGCCCCGCAGTTTGGACAGCGTGATCTCGCCACCGGTCGCGGGGGCGGTGAAGTCGGGGATGGGTTGGTCGACTGCGATGGACACGAGGTTCTCCGGTTGTGGTGGCCGGCGCCGGCTTGCTGCCGCGGCGTCGGCCGGTCTGTCGTCGAGACTTTTATTGGGGAGCGGGCGGTGCGCCGTGGTTGTGCGCGGCAGCCGGACACTCGGGCCCGGCCGCTTGGTTCAGGGCTGGACGATCAGCTCGCCGGAGCGCCCTGGAATTTCGCCCCATGTAACAGGGTACGATGGCAGCGTGCCGCGGTCTAGCGTCGCGTAATAATCGCCCATCGTCGCGAACGTGTGGCCCTGGGCGCGCCAGCCTTCGAGCAGCTGTTCGAACACCGGCGCGAGCTTCTGTCCTTCGAGTTCCGCGTGCAGCGTGAACACCTGGTCGTGCGGATTGTTTTCCGTGTGTCTGAGTATCGACGCGGCGACGTTGTGAATGTCGACACCGTCGATGCCGAGCACTTCGTCGAGCGTGGGCAGCGTGGTCGGCATCTGCACGTGCGCGAGCGTTTTGCCGTCGACCACCGGCAGATACGGCGAGCGGCCGCGGCCGTCGGACGCGTAGCGCATGCCCCACGCGTCGATCTGCGCGAACGCGTGGCCGTTCATCTGCCAGCCCGCCGCGCCGTGGGTGATGGGCGGCGCGCCGAATATCTCCGCGAAACGGTCGTGGCTCTGCTGCATCTGCGCGACGGTCCACGCGCGGTCTTTCGCGCGCACGTTGTCCTGCCAGTACACGTGGTCCCACGTATGAATGCCGCACTCGAAACCGGCCTCGTGGATCGCGCGCATCTCGGCGGCCGCCTTCGCGCCGATGTCGGGACCGGGTAGCAGCACGCCGTACAGCAGTTGCTTCACGCCGTAGTGCTCGACCACCGAGGTGCGCGACACTTTCTTCAGAAAGCCCGGCCGCAGCACGCGGCGCATCGCCCAGCCGGTGTGGTCGGGTCCGAGGCTGAACAGGAATGTGGCGCGGGCCTTGAAGCGGTCGAAGATGCGGGCGAGATTCGGCACGCCTTCGCGGGTGCCGCGCAGCGTGTCGATGTCGATCTTCAGGACGATGCGAGCCAAGGACGCGCCCTTATTGCTGTTCGACGAGCGCGCGGGCTTCGGCGACGTGGCCGCGATAGGCCTCGAAAATCTTGCGCAGCGCTTCGTCGAAGGTCGAGGTGGGCGCCCAGCCGAGTTCCTGCATCGTGTTGTCGATTTTCGGCACGCGGTTCTGCACGTCCTGGTAGCCGGTGCCGTAGTACGCGCCCGACGACGTCTCGACGAGCTGCACCTGGCGGGCCATTTCCGCGTATTCGGGGAATTCGGCCGCGAGCGCGAGCATCTTGTGCGCGAGCTCGCGCACCGAGAAATTATTGGTCGGGTTGCCGATGTTGTAGATCTTGCCGGTGGCCACGCCGTTTTTATTCTCGATGATCTTCATCAGCGCGCTGATGCCGTCGTCGATGTCGGTGAACGCGCGCTTCTGCGCGCCGCCGTCGACGAGGCTGATGTTCTCGCCGCGCACGATATGGCCGAGGAACTGCGTGACCACGCGCGAGCTGCCTTCCTTCGGCGTGTAGATCGAGTCGAGGCCCGGGCCGATCCAGTTGAACGGGCGGAACAGCGTGAAGTTCAGGCCCTCCATGCCGTAGCCCCAGATCACGCGGTCCATCAGCTGCTTCGAGCAGGCGTAGATCCAGCGCGGCTTGTTGATCGGGCCGTACGACAGCACCGACTCTTCCGGATCGAACTGCTCGTCCGTGCACATGCCGTAGACCTCGGAGGTCGACGGAAACACGAGGTGCTTGCCGTACTTGACGGCCGAACGCACGATCGGCAGGTTCGCCTCGAAGTCGAGCTCGAACACGCGCAGCGGCTGCTTCACGTAGGTGGCGGGCGTGGCGATCGCGACGAGCGGCAGGATCACATCGCACTTACGGATGTGATATTCGACCCATTCCTTGTTGATCGTGATGTCGCCTTCGAAGAAATGCATCCGCTCGTGATTGACGAGGTCGCCCAGACGTTCGGTCTGCATGTCCATCCCGAACACTTCCCAGTCGGTCGTCTCGAGAATGCGCTTGGACAGGTGGTGGCCGATGAAGCCGTTCACACCCAGAATCAGGACTTTTTTCATGAATGAGTTTGGAATAGCTGGGCGAATTCCGCCGGAGTGACGACAGTCTCGCTGCCGCCGTGCTGATGCCGCAATTCGTGGATGGCGATCGCTCGGCCATCGCCGCAGATCGCGAAAACGGCATTATCGCTTACGTGCAGGCCCGGCGGCAAATCCGAGCGAAGCGCGCCGGGCGCGGCCAGGCGGGCGCGCGCGACGATCAGGCGCCGGCCGTTCAGGTCGGTGAACGCGCCCGGATAGGGGGGCGCGACCGCCCGGATCAGGTTATAGACCTGTTGCGCCGACTGCTTCCAGTCGATGCGGCCGTCTTCGGGCTTGCGCCCGCCATAGTAGCTGCCGTGCGCGAGATCGTTCGGCAGATGCGGCGCCTCGCCCGCCAGCAGCGCCGGCAGCACGCGCCACAAGGTTTGCTCGGCCGCGACCGTGACCTTGTCGAACACCTGCGCGGCGGTGTCGTCGGGCAGGATCGGCACCGGCGTTTGCGCAACGATCGCGCCCGCGTCGGGTTTGGCAGCCATCTCGTGCAGCGTCGCGCCGGTTTCGGTCTCGCCGTTGAGCACTGCCCAGTTGGTCGGCACGCGGCCGCGATACTTCGGCAGCAGCGAGCCGTGCATGTTGTAGGCGCCCCGCGCGGCGATCGCGAGCAGGTCGACCGGCAGCATGTGGCGGTAGTAGAACGAGAAAATGAAGTCCGGCCGCGCGGCGCTCACCGCGGCGCGTAGCTCGGGGCTTTTCGGATCGGCCGGCGTGAGAACGGGAATGCCGTGCTCGGCCGCGACCGAAGCGACGCTGCCGAACCAGATGTTTTCGCTCGGGTTGTCCTCGTGCGTGACGACGAGCGCCACCTCGACGCCGCGCGCGAGCAGCACCTGCAGGCAGCGCACGCCGACGTTGTGATACGCGAATACGACGGCACGCGGCTTCATGGCTCACGCCCCTGATCGGCGAGCGGCGCCGGCTGCACGCCCTGCACGACGCTTTGACGCGGCGCTTCGGCGACGGCCGTGCCGTTGCGTTCCTCGAGTATGGTCTGCACGAGGTAGCGCGGCCGTGCGCGCACCTGCTGATAGATCCGGCCGATGTATTCGCCGAGCAGCCCGAGCGCGAAGATGATGACGCCGAGCAGGAAGAACGTGATGGCGAACAGCGTGAACACGCCTTGCACTTCCGCGCCGATGATGAAGCGGCGAATCAGCAGCAGCACGAACAGCGCCGCGGAGCCGAGCGACAGGATCACGCCGATGAACGACAGCCATTGCAGCGGCACCACCGAAAAGCCGGTGACGAGGTCGAAATTGAGGCGGATCAGCGAATAGAGCGAGTACTTCGACTCGCCGGCGAAGCGCTCCTCGTGCGCGACCTCGATCTCGACCGGGTTCTGCGCGAACGTGTACGCGAGCGCCGGAATGAACGTGTTGATCTCGCCGCAGCGGTTGATCGTATCGACGATGTGGCGGCTGTACGCGCGCAGCATGCAGCCCTGGTCGGTCATCTTGATGCGCGTGATGCGTTCGCGCAGATGGTTCATCGCGCGCGAGGCCTTGCGGCGCCACAGGCTGTCCTGGCGCTGCATGCGGATCGTGCCGACGTAGTCGTAGCCCTCGCGCATCTTCGCGACGAGCTTGGCGATTTCCTCGGGCGGATTCTGCAGGTCGGCGTCGAGCGTGATGACGATGTCGCCGCGCGATTGCTCGAAGCCCGCGAGAATCGCCATGTGCTGGCCGTAGTTGCCGTTCAGCAGGATCACGCGGGTCGCGTCGGGCCGCGCGCGGAACTGCTCGGCGAGCAGCGCGGGGGATTTGTCGCGGCTGCCGTCGTTGATGAAGATCACTTCATAACGGGTGCCGAGCGCGTCGAGCGCCGGATAGAGGCGCGCGAACAGCGCCGCCAGGCCGGCTTCCTCGTTGTACACCGGAATGATGATCGACACTTCCGGTGCGACGGCGCGATGTTCCGAATAAGTCATGTCCGCTTATTTTCCGTATTGTTCGCAAATTTCGTTGACCGCGCGGCACACGCGCTCGACGTCGCCTTCGTTCATCAGCGTGAAGAGCGGCAGCGTGACGGTGGCGGCGCCGAAGCGCTCCGCGTGCGGGAACATGCCTTCCCTGAAGCCGCGCGCGCGATACAGCGTGAACAGGTGGATCGCCGGGTAGTGCACGCCCGAGCCGATGCCGCGCTCCTTCAACTGGCCCATGAAGCCGGCGCGGTCGAGCGAGAGCCGCTCGAGCGGCAGCGTGATCTGGAACATGTGCCAGTTGCTGTTCTCGAAATCGGCGCACGGCAGGCCGACGCCGAGCCTGAGCGCCGCGCCGCCCTCGAAGCCCGCGAAGTACGCGCGCGCGAGCTTCCTGCGCTGCGCGAGGAAGCGCGCGAGATGCGGCAGCTGGCCGAGGCCGACGCGCGCCGCGACGTCCGTCAGATTGTACTTGCCGCCGAGTACGTCGCAGTCCATGCCGTCGAAGCCGGTGCGCGTGATGCCCTGCAAGCGGTACTTCTGCGCGAGCACCGCTTCTTCCTCGTTGTTGAGGACGAGCGCGCCGCCCTCGATCGAGGTGAGGTTCTTGTTTGCGTGGAAGCTGAACGAGACGATGTCGCCGAGCTTGCCGATGCGCTCGCCGTTCCAGCTGGAGCCGAACGCCTGCGCGGCGTCTTCGATCACGCGCAGCTGGTGCGCGCGGGCGATCGCGTAGAGGCGGTCCATGTCGACCGGCAGGCCGGACAGATAGACCGGCAGCAGCGCCTTGGTGCGCGGCGTGATCGCCTTTTCGAGCAGATCGAGGTCGATGTTGCGCGTGACCGGGTCGATGTCGACGAACACCGGCGTCGCGCCGGTTTCGATGATGACGTTGCTGGTCGAGACCCACGTTGCCGGCGTCGTGATGACTTCGTCGCCGGGGCCCACGCCCGCGATGCGCAGCCCGATTTCGAGCGTCGCGGTGCCGGAATTGAAGGTGCGCACCGGCCGGCCGCCGCAGAACTCGGAGAGCGCGGCCTCGAACTTCTGGTTCTGCGGGCCGGTGGTGATCCAGCCGGAACGCAGCACCTCGGCGACGCCCTCGATCGTTTCCTCATCGATCTCGGGTTTGACAAACGGCAAAAACGGGACGGTTGACTGGCTCATGAATGCATCGCTCGATTGAAAGGGGCGCAGCCCGAAGGGCGCGAAGTAAACCACAAACCACGCACAAACCCAAGTCCGCGGCGAGAAAAACGAAACCTCACAGCTTAACGCGCCGAACCTTACGTCTCGCTTAGGCGGCGCGCGCGCCGCTCGGGTTCCTGATGGCTTCCTGCAAGGTTGCCGGGCCCGGTGCGTGCCGCATGGCCGGCGCGGGCAATAAACGGTAATAGAACGTTCCCGGCAAGCCGCTGCCGGGACGTTGCGCCTAGCTGCGCGCGAGCACGACCACGCCGACGAGGATGATGCCGATGCCGACCAGCTTCTGCACCGACATCACTTCGCCGAACAGATACCACGCGGCGAGCGCGTTGACGACGTAGCCGAGCGAGAGCATCGGATAGGCGATCGATACGTCCACGCGCGAGAGCCCGACGATCCACACCGCCACGCTGACCACGTAGCAGGCGAGCCCGCCGATGATCGGCGGCTGGGTCGCGAGCTTGAAGCCGATGGGCAGGATGTTCGCACGGGTGAATTCGAAGTGTCCAACGGCATTCGTGCCGGCCTTGAGCAGCAGCTGCGCGCCGGCGTTCAGCGTGACGCCGGCGAGGATGCAGAAGAGGGAAATCGGGTTCATCGAGCGTGGGGGTCCAGAGTGGGGGTCAGGGTTGCGGTTTGGCTGGCGCGGCCGGGAGCGGCTTCATCACCACCACGCGGCGCGCATCGCGCGCGATCACCTGCATCGGCAGGCCCTGCTTGAGCAGCCGGTCGTAGGTCGGCGGCGGAATCAGCGCGAGTGCGTAACGGTCGGCCTTCCAGCGCTCGATCCACGCATCGACGGTCGGCACCCATTTCTGCGGCTCGACCGAGACGCCGAACGCGAGTTCGTCCGGATGTTCGACCATGATCATCGTGTGGCCGACATAGAACGGCAGCGTGTGGTCGAGCACGCCGACCGAGTAGAACGGCGTATCGGCCGGCAGCTTCGCGAGCTGCGCGCGGATCGGCGGCGCGAGCGGCGCGCCCGAGCTGAGGCGCCCGAACACGTCGTGGCCGGTGCCGGCGATCGTGGCGAGCAGCAGCCATGCGGCGCCGAAGGCGGCGAGCGCGCCGAGGCCGGCGTGCCGGCCGTTCGGGTCGCGGCGGTTCAGCCACAGCGCGAACAACGTGAACACGAACGCGACGGCCAGCGCGGCGAGCACCCACACGCGAAACGCCACGTACAGCTCGGTGGGATTGCGCGCCGTGCCGAAGCGCGGCAGGAACAGCGCCGCAAACGCACCGACCACGAAAAAGAGCGCATAGCCGGCCAGATGGCGGCGCAGCTGGTCGCGCGTGACGAGCGGCAGGTACATGCCGATCAGCATCGCGATGGGCGGGGCGATCGGCAGCGTGTAGGACAGCAGCTTCGAATGCGACGCGCTGAAGAACAGGAAGATGAAGACGATCCACGTGAGCATCAGCGTGACCGGCGCGAAGCCGTTCGGCTGGCGCGGCTGGCGCCACGCGTGGCGCACGCTCTGGAACGTCACCGACAGCCACGGCAGGAAGCCCACCAGCAGCACCGGCACGAAGTAGTAGAACGGGCCCGGCCGGTTCTGCTCGGGCGTCAGATAGCGCTCGAACTGCTGGACGATGAAGAAGAAGTTCAGGAACTCGGGATTGCGCTCCTGCACGAGCACGAACCACGGCGTCACGATCGCGAAAAAGACGATCAGGCCGCCCACCAGATGCAGGCGCTTCCAGAGCGCCCAGTCGCGCGCGATCAGCGTGTAGATCACGAGCACGGCGCCCGGCAGGATCAGGCCGACGAGGCCCTTGGAGAGCACCGCGAGCGCCATCGAGGCCCAGCACACCCACATCCAGCCGCGCACGCACGAGGTCGGCAGATTGGGCCGCTGGGCGAGCAGCAGCGCGCACAGCGTGAGCGTCATCCAGAACGACAGGCCCATGTCGAGCGTGTTGAAGTGGCCCATCAGGTTCCAGTATGGAGAGCAGGCCAGCACGAGCGCCGCGAACACGCCGCTCGCCGCGTTGAACACGCGCGCGCCGGTGAAGCCGAGCAGCAGCACGCCGGCGAAGCCCGTCAGCGCGGTGTAGAGCCGCGCCTGCCATTCGCCGATGCCGAACCAGGCGAAGGTGAGCGCGTTCGCCCAGGTTTGCAGCGGCGGCTTCTCGAAATACTTGTAGGCGTTGTAGCGCGGCGTGATCCAGTCGCCGGTCAGGAACATCTCGCGCGCCATTTCGGCGTAGCGGCCCTCGTCGCTCGGCAGCAGATGCCGCCAGCCGAGCGGCACGAACCAGATCACGGAGAGAGCCAGCACCAGCAAGAGGATCGCGGTGCGATTGAGCGGTAGCCTCGACGGCGTATCGTTCATGAATGTCAACCTTTTTGGCGGCGCCGCGCTGGACGGCGCGGCGTCGTTGTTCTTGAAATGGCGGCCGGTCGCGCCGGCGCGGTGAGTCGCGGCCCGCCGGGGACGGGCCGCGGTGACGGCGGGCGCGGCATTGCCGTGCCGCGCCGGGCTAGGCTTCGATCAGCAACGCGGCCGCGACCTTGCGGCCCTCGGCCATCAGAATGTTGTAGGTGCGGCAGGCGGCCTTGAAGTCCATCGTTTCGACGCCGATGCGCTGCGCGGTGAGCGCGGCGGTCAGGCGCGGATGCGGGAAGCGCAGCTTCTCGCCACTGCCGAATACGACCACTTCGGGCGCGGCGTCGCTCAGCATCGCGAAGTGCTCGGCGCTCAGTTGCTCGAAGGACGACACGGGCCAAGGAATGACCGGTCCGTTCGGCAGCACGAGAATGCTGCCCGTATGATGCACCAGATTGATTTCGACGTAGTCGGCGCCGTAGCCGGTGACGGTGTTCAGCGCGCCGCTGGAATCCTGATGTAATTTCAAATTGGTTTTCCGAAGTCGTCGTGAGACATCATGCCTGTGGGCGGCCTTGCCGGATGCGGCGCGGCCGGCGCGGTTCGATGCGCGTGATCGATGCGCATGAGGCACGGAAGCGGCCGAAAAGGCTTGCCGTTGCGGTTGGTGCATTGCGGAAGTCGGCCAAAATCCGCTAAATTATAACTTTTTAGCCGCCTTGCGGCGCCCCTTGCTCATGTGTCGCCACAAGCCGCGCCCGAGCGCGTCGGCGTGGCCCACCGGCTACCTGCGTTGGCGTCGCGTGCGTTCGCCGCGCGCTTTCGGCGGCTTTTCCCGTTGCTTGGTTCCTGCTCGCGCCGCCCGCGGTGGCCCGAAAGATCGACCAATCCGCGGCTGGCGGCCGTCGCCGGCGCTGCCGCGTCTGAATCCCGTAGCGGCGAATCTGCGCGGCCCGGCGGCGTCAGCCGGGCCCGTTTGCCCCAGGGTTTGCCCAAGCCATCAACCAGGATGAAGTGCCCGCCGTGAAACCGATTCTCAAATCCAACAAATTGCTGAATGTCTGCTACGACATTCGCGGGCCCGTCCTCGAACACGCGAAGCGGCTCGAAGAAGAGGGCCATCGCATCATCAAGCTGAACATCGGCAATCTGGCGCCGTTCGGCTTCGAGGCGCCGGACGAGATCATTCAGGACATGATCCTGAATCTGCCCGGTTCGTCCGGCTACTCCGATTCGAAGGGCGTGTTCTCGGCGCGCAAGGCGATCATGCACTACACGCAGCAAAAAGGCGTGCAGGGCGTCGAGCTCGACGACATCTACATCGGCAACGGCGCGTCCGAGCTGATCGTGATGGCGCTGCAGGGCCTCGTCAACGACGGCGACGAAGTGCTGCTGCCGGCACCCGACTACCCGCTGTGGACCGCCGGCGTGAGCCTCGCGGGCGGCACGCCGGTGCACTACATCTGCGACGAGTCGAACCGCTGGATGCCGGATCTCGACGACATCCGCGCGAAAATCACGCCGAACACGCGCGCGCTCGTCGTGATCAACCCGAACAACCCGACCGGCGCGCTGTATTCGGACGAACTGCTGCTCGGCCTCATCGAGATCGCGCGCCAGCACGGCCTCGTGATCTTCGCCGACGAGGTCTACGACAAGATCATCTACGACGGCAAGAGCCACACGGCACTGGCCTCGCTCTCCGAAGACGTGCTGACGGTCACCTTCAACAGCCTCTCGAAAAGCTACCGCTCGTGCGGCTATCGCGCCGGCTGGATGGCGATTTCGGGCCTGACCGGCGAGAACCGCCGGCTCGCGAAAGACTATCTCGAAGGGCTCGGCATTCTCGCGTCGATGCGCCTGTGCCCGAACGTGCCGGGCCAGTACGCGATCCAGACCGCGCTTGGCGGCTACCAGAGCATCAACGACCTGATCGTGCCGAGCGGGCGGCTCTACAAGCAGCGCGAACTCGCCTACGAGATGCTGACGGCAATTCCGGGCGTGAGCTGCGTGAAGCCCGAGGCGGCGCTGTACATGTTCCCGCGCCTCGACCCGAAGGTGTATCCGATCCAGAACGACCAGCAGTTCATCCTCGACCTGCTGCTCGAAGAGCGCGTGCTGCTCGTGCAGGGCACCGGCTTCAACTGGAAAACGCCGGATCACTTCCGCGTCGTGTTCCTGCCGAACGTCGACGACCTCGCGGATTCGATCAACCGGATCGCGCGCTTCCTCGACGGCTACCGCAAACGTCATACAGCCTGAACCGGCCGCGCGTACGATGTGGCGCATGATGTGACCGATGCGCGCGCCGCACGTACCACCCCGACACCCTTTTCAAACCTCTACTAGAAACACACGCTGCATGGAACCGATCAAAGTTGGACTGCTGGGCTTCGGCACGGTAGGCAGCGGCACCTTCACGGTACTGCGCCGCAATCAGGAAGAAATCAAACGTCGCGCGGGCCGCGGCATCGAGATTGTGCGCATTGCCGTGCGCAACCCGGCCAAGGCCACCGCGGCGCTCGGCGGCGCAGCCGGCAGCGTGGCGCTGAGCGACGACTTCAACGCGGTGGTCGACGATCCCTCGATCGACATCGTCGCGGAAATGATCGGCGGCACCGGCATTGCGCGCGAACTCGTGCTGCGCGCGATCAACAACGGCAAGCATGTGGTCACGGCCAACAAGGCGCTGCTCGCGGTGCACGGCACCGAGATTTTCGAGGCGGCGCGCGCGAACGGCGTGATGGTCGCGTTCGAGGCGGCGGTGGCGGGCGGCATTCCGATCATCAAGGCGCTGCGCGAAGGGCTGACGGCGAACCGCATCCAGTACATCGCCGGCATCATCAACGGGACGACCAACTACATCCTCTCGGAGATGCGCGACCGCGGGCTCGATTTCGCGACCGCGCTGAAGGCCGCGCAGGATCTCGGCTACGCGGAAGCGGACCCGACCTTCGACATCGAAGGCGTCGACGCCGCGCACAAGGCGACGATCATGAGCGCGATCGCGTTCGGCGTGCCGGTGCAGTTCGACAAGGCCTACGTCGAGGGCATCAGCAAGCTCGCCGCGATCGACATCAAATACGCCGAGGAACTCGGCTACCGCATCAAGCTGCTCGGCATCACGCGCCGCACCGATAAAGGCATCGAATTGCGTGTGCATCCCACGCTGATTCCGGAAAAGCGCCTGCTCGCCAACGTGGAAGGCGCGATGAACGCGGTGGTCGTGCACGGCGACGCGGTCGGCACGACGCTCTACTATGGCAAGGGCGCGGGCGCGGAGCCGACGGCGTCCGCCGTGGTCGCCGATCTGGTCGACGTGACGCGCCTGCACACGGCCGACCCCGAGCACCGCGTGCCGCATCTCGCGTTCCAGCCCGATAGTCTGTCGAACACGCCGATCCTGCCGATCGACGAGGTGACGAGCGGCTACTACCTGCGCCTGCGCGTCGCCGACGTAACGGGCGTGCTCGCCGACATCACGCGCATCCTGGCCGATACCGGCATTTCGATCGACGCGCTGCTGCAAAAGGAGTCGGAATTCGTCGACGCGAAGGGCAAGGGCGAAACCGACATCCTGCTGATCACGCACGAAACGGTCGAAAAGCAGGTCAACGCCGCGATCAGGTCGATCGAGGCGCTCAAGACCGTCGTCTCGCAAGTCACGAAGCTGCGCATGGAAGCGCTGAACTAGGCCGAACTATGAACTACCTTTCCACGCGCGGCGCCGGAGCCGGCGAGCGCCATACCTTCTCCGACATCCTGCTCGGTGGTCTCGCGAAAGACGGCGGCCTGTATCTGCCGGCCGAGTATCCGCGTGTCACGCAGGGCGAACTGACGCGCTGGCGCACGCTGCCGTACGCGGACCTCGCGTTCGAGATCCTCGCGAAGTTCTGCGACGACATTCCCGCGGAAGACCTGCGCGCGCTCACGCGCAAGACCTACACGGCCGCGACCTACTGCAACGTGCGCGACGACGAAAGCGCCGCGCAGATTACGCCGCTGAAGACGCTCGGCGTCGAGAACGGCGCGCCGCTGTCGCTGCTGGAGCTCTCGAACGGGCCGACGCTCGCGTTCAAGGACATGGCGATGCAGCTGATCGGCAACCTGTTCGAGTACGCGCTGGCGAAGCACGGCGAAACGCTGAACATTCTCGGCGCGACCTCGGGCGACACCGGCAGTGCCGCCGAATATGCGATGCGCGGTAAGCAGGGCATCCGCGTGTTCATGCTGTCGCCGCACAAGAAGATGAGCGCGTTCCAGACCGCGCAGATGTACAGCCTGCAAGACCCGAACATCTTCAACCTCGCGGTGGAAGGCGTGTTCGACGACGCGCAGGACATCGTCAAGGCAGTCTCGAACGATCACGCGTTCAAGGCGAAGTACAAGATCGGCACGGTCAACTCGATCAACTGGGCGCGGGTCGTCGCGCAGGTCGTCTACTACTTCAAGGGCTATTTCGCCGCGACGCAGAGCAACGACGAGCGCGTGTCGTTTACGGTGCCGTCGGGCAACTTCGGCAACGTGTGCGCGGGTCACATCGCGCGCATGATGGGGCTGCCGATCGAGAAGCTCGTGGTCGCGACCAACGAGAACGACGTGCTCGACGAGTTCTTCCGCACCGGCATCTACCGCGTGCGCAAGGCGGCCGAGACGTATCACACGAGCAGCCCGAGCATGGACATCTCGAAGGCGTCGAATTTCGAGCGCTTCGTGTTCGATCTGCTCGGCCGCGATCCGGCGCGCGTGCTGCAACTGTTCCGCGACGTCGAGGAGAAGGGCGGTTTCGACCTCGCGGCAAGCGGCGATTTCGCGCGCGTGAAGCAGTTCGGTTTCGTGTCTGGCCGCAGCAGCCACGACACGCGCGTCGAGACGATCCGCGACGTGTTCGAGCGCTATGACACGATGATCGATACGCACACGGCCGACGGCTTGAAGGTCGCGCGCGAGCATCTGCAAGCGGGCATTCCGATGATCGTGCTCGAGACCGCGCAGCCGATCAAGTTCGGCGAGACGATCCGCGAGGCGCTGCTGCGCGAACCGGAGCGGCCGGCGGCATTCTCGGGGCTCGAGTCGCTGCCGCAGCGCTTCGAGGTCGTGCCGGCGGATGCGCAGCGCGTGAAGGACTTTATCGTCGCGAATACCGGCGAATAAGGGGGGGCGGCGGCATCTCACGAGGCGCGCCGCTTCTCTTCTCTTCAGACTTCTCTCCAGGCTCCCCGCCAGGCGACGCGGCGCATGCGTCGCGAAAACACGCCGGCCGCGCACCCTCGCGGCCGGGCGTCGAGAAAGACAAAAAGCGCTGCGTCGCGCGAGACCGCCCGCGCCGATGGCGTCGGCCGCTACAATATTCTTTTAACCTGCGGCTTCGAACTCCGAGATGTCCACACCAACGCCCCGCGCTCCCATGCTCGCCACTGCCGATGCGCTGGCGATCCTGCTCGACGCAGCGCGCCCGATCGACGGTATCGAAACGCTGCCGACGCTCGACGCGCTGAACCGCGTGCTCGCCGCCGACGTCACGTCGCCGCTCGACGTCCCGCCGATGAACACGAGCGCGATGGACGGCTACGCGGTCCGCCTCGCCGATCTCGCGCACGGCAGCCGCCTGCCGGTTTCGCAACGCATCCCGGCCGGCCATGCGCCGGCGCCGCTTCAGTCCGGCACGGCGGCGCGCATCTTCACCGGCGCGACGGTGCCGCCCGGCGCGGACGCGGTCGTGATGCAGGAGCAGACCGAAGCGGCCGGCGACGAAGTCACGATCGTGCATCGTCCGCAGACGGGCGAATGGATCACGGCGCAGGGCGCCGACATTCGCCAGGGCGCGGTGATCCTGCCGGCCGGCACGCGGCTCACGCCGCAGGCGCTCGGGCTCGCGGCTTCGGTCGGTTGCGCGCGGCTCGCGGTGCGGCGGCGCGTGAAGGTCGCCGTGTTTTTCACCGGCGACGAACTGACGATGCCGGGCGAGCCGCTGAAGCCGGGCGCGATCTACAACTCGAATCGCTTCACGTTGCGCGGGCTGCTCGAAAAGCTCGGCTGCGAAGTCACCGACTACGGCATCGTCGCCGATCGGCTTGAGGCGACCCGCGCGACGCTGCGCGAAGCCGCGCGGGCGCATGACCTGATTCTCACGTGCGGCGGCGTGTCGGTCGGCGAGGAAGATCACGTGAAGCCGGCGGTCGAGGCGGAAGGGCGTCTGTCGATGTGGCAGATCGCGATGAAGCCGGGCAAGCCGCTCGCGTTCGGCGCGGTGCGCCGCGCGGCGGGAGCGGAGGGTGCGGCATCCGTGGGGGCTGAGGCCTCTTCATCGGCGGCGTCGGCGGCTTCGGCAGCGTCCGCGACTCCCACGGCGGCCGAAACGTTTTTCATCGGCCTGCCCGGCAATCCGGTGTCGAGCTTCGCGACGTTCCTGCTGTTCGTGCGGCCGTTCGTGCTGCGGCTGGCCGGCGTGCAGGCGGTCGTGCCGCGCGCGCTGTCGCTGCGCGCCGACTTCACGCAGGCCAAGGCCGATCGGCGCAACGAGTTTCTGCGCGCGCGCGTCAACGCGGCGGGCGGGCTCGATCTGTTTGCGAATCAAAGCTCGGCCGTGCTGACGTCGACCGTGTGGGGCGACGGCCTGATCGACAATCCGCCGAATCACGCGATCAGCGCCGGCGAAACCGTGCGCTTCATTCCGTTTTCCGAACTGCTGAACTGAGGCCGGGCCGCCGCCGCATCCGTGGCGGCGCCGGCGGCATTCCGATGAAGATTGAACTCCGATACTTTGCGAGCGTGCGTGAAGCGCTCAACCGGTCCGACGAAACCGTCGACGTGCCCGATGGCGTGGCGACCGTCGGCGACGTGCGCGCCTGGCTGCGCGTGCGCGGCGGCATCTGGGCCGAAACGCTCGCCGAGGGCCGCGCGCTGCGCATGGCCTGCAATCATGTGATGACCGATGCGAGCACCCGCATTACCGAGGGCTGCGAGGTCGCGTTCTTTCCGCCCGTCACGGGCGGCTAGGGCGTGCTTGCCGCCTGCTTTGCAACCACTTTGCAGCCACCTTCGACGCCGCGCGGTTCTAGGCCGCGTGCGCATCGATTCGCCGCGCACACGCGGTAAAAGCCCGAGGAGCCGCTCATGCCCGTTCGCGTCCAGACCGAAGACTTCGACCTCGGCGCCGAGGTGGCCGCGTTGCGCGCGCGCAATCCGAAGATCGGCGCGGTCGCGTGTTTCGTCGGCACTGTACGCGACCTGAACGAAGGCAGCGCGGTCGAGACGATGGAGCTCGAACACTATCCGGGCATGACGGAGAAGTCGCTGGAAGCGATCGTCGAGCGCGCGCGCGAGCGCTGGCCGGGCATCGAGGTGCTGATCGTGCATCGGGTCGGCCAGCTCTATCCGCTCGACCAGATCGTGCTCGTCGCGACGACGGCCGCGCATCGCGGCGACGCGTTTGCGTCGTGCGAGTTCGTGATGGACTATCTGAAGAGCGAGGCGCCGTTCTGGAAGAAAGAGAAAACCGACGCGGGCGAGCGCTGGGTCGATGCGCGCGTGACCGACGATGCGGCGCTGGCGCGCTGGGGTATCGAGTCGGGGAACCGGAAGGGCGCGTAGAGGCTCGTTGGTTGCGGACCGCTTTGCGACCTGCTTGACTGCGGGCTGCGCCCGCAATACCGCCACCGTCCGCGCAACCCATCTCACTCGTCGCGCGACCGGCCCACAATCGGCACCGGAAACGGCTCGCCGGCGGGCCGGACCGGATGATCGCCGTCATCGTCACGCGGACGGCGTTTCGGCGCGACGCGTTCGAGCAGCGCCTGCTGCTCCGCCGGAATCTTGTAGTCCCACCCAAAACGGCTCAACTGCAGACTTTGCGCGATGCGCAGCGCCGGTTCCATGAATCGGATCGCCGCGGCCGGCTGGTAGCGCGATTCGACGGTATCGAGAAACAGGTACAGCCAGCGGCTGAAATGCTGCGGCTCGATGCCTTCGAGAGGCTGGTGCGCCTGCTGCACATTGCCGCGATACTGCTTCGCGCCGAGCACGAGCGAGCCCCAGAACGTGCACATCTTCGGCAGGTGATCGTCCCAGCGGCCCGCGAGCTTCGCATCGAAGACGGGACCCAGCAGCGCATCGGCGCGCACGCGATCGTAAAAGCCGTAGACGAGCTCGCGGATATTCGCCTCGGTGGGTTCGGCCGCGCGCTCGACCGGCGGCGTGGCGGGAAAAGACGGATTCATGCAAATTCCAGAAAAATTCGGTTGCTGAGCAAGGCGGGGCGTTGCCGTGCCGCGAACGGCTGCCGACCGGCAGGCCCCGCAGTGGCGTTTTTTACGCCAGCCGCGACGAGGGCGCCGGGGGCGGTACGCCAGTGTTTCCGCAACGATCGGAAGCACGCTGCGAATACCTTGCTTGGCATACAAAAGATTAAAGCTTGCCGGACATGACACGAGGCTCGGCGCCGCCAGCCATGCATCTTAGGGCGCGGCGGTGATCCCCGGCAAGCCTGGGGCCGTTTGCCGCAGCCTTGCAACGATGACTTCGCCATGCCGCCCGCGCGCTGCGCGCGAAGCGGCGAGCCGGGCCTTCCTTGTCGCATCCAATCACTATACGATCGACGAAATCGCGCAACCGCAGGCGCCGCTTGCGGCTTTTCTTGGCCTTCGGGCCTTTTGCCGGTAACAGCGATCGCACGCGGTGGCAGCCCAGCATCCGCAGCCCGGCGTTCGCCGCAGCCAAACCAGCCGGACAAAAAAGCCAGCCGAACCGGGCGAGTTCGCGCCAGATCCAGCACCCAGGCGGGCCGACAACCCGTCCGCTTGCCGCAGTGGGGCGCGATCACGTTGGTTCTTTCGCTCAAATGTTAAATAGTTGCGCCCGAGGCCAAAAAAGCGCTTGAAACCCCAATAAAACGCCTCATTTTGGTGGTAATCGAAATTGGAGGTCTCTTGATGAGAATCGACAAACTCACCACTAAATTCCAGGAAGCCCTGGCGGATGCCCAGAGCCTGGCTGTAGGTCATGACAATCAGTACATCGAACCGGTCCACGTGCTGTCGGCGCTCGTCGCGCAGCAGGACGGTTCCGCGCGCTCGCTGCTTTCGCGCGCCGGCGTGCACGTGCAGCCGCTGCTCACCGCGTTGAACGACGCGATCACGCGGCTGCCGCAAGTGCGCGGCACCGACGGCAACGTGCAGATCGGCCGCGAACTGACCGGTCTGCTGAATCAGGCCGACAAGGAAGCGCAGAAGCTCAACGACACGTTCATCGCGAGCGAGATGTTCCTGCTCGCGGTCGCCGACGACAAGGGCGAGGCCGGCCGTCTCGCGCGCGAGCACGGCCTGTCGCGCAAGGCGCTCGAAACCGCGATCGCCGCGGTGCGCGGCGGCTCGCAGGTGCATAGCCAGGACGCCGAAAGCCAGCGCGAGGCGCTCAAGAAATACACGATCGACCTGACCGAGCGCGCCCGCGCCGGCAAGCTCGACCCTGTGATCGGCCGCGACGACGAAATCCGCCGCTCGATCCAGATCCTGCAGCGCCGCACCAAGAACAATCCGGTGCTGATCGGCGAGCCGGGCGTCGGCAAGACCGCGATCGTCGAAGGGCTCGCGCAGCGCATCGTCAACGGCGAAGTGCCGGAAACGCTGAAGAACAAGCGCGTGCTGTCGCTCGACATGGCCGCGCTGCTCGCGGGCGCCAAATATCGCGGCGAGTTCGAGGAGCGCCTGAAGGCCGTGCTCAACGACATCGCCAAGGACGAAGGGCAAACCATCGTCTTTATCGACGAGATTCACACGATGGTCGGCGCCGGCAAGGCCGAGGGCGCGATGGACGCGGGCAACATGCTGAAGCCGGCGCTCTCGCGCGGCGAGCTGCATTGCGTGGGCGCAACGACGCTCGACGAATACCGCAAGTACATCGAGAAGGATGCCGCGCTCGAACGCCGCTTCCAGAAGGTGCTGGTGGACGAGCCGTCGGTCGAGGCGACCATCGCGATCCTGCGCGGCTTGCAGGAGCGCTATGAGCTGCACCACGGCGTCGACATCACCGACCCGGCGATCGTCGCGGCGGCCGAGCTGTCGCATCGCTACATCACCGACCGCTTCCTGCCGGACAAGGCGATCGATCTGATCGACGAAGCCGCCTCGAAGATCAAGATGGAAATCGACTCGAAACCGGAAGAGATGGACCGGCTCGACCGTCGCCTGATCCAGCTGAAGATCGAACGCGAAGCGGTGAAGAAGGAAAAGGACGAAGCCTCGCAGAAGCGTCTGCAACTGATCGAAGAGGAAATCGAGCGCCTGAACCGCGAATATTCGGACCTCGACGAAATCTGGACCGCGGAAAAAGCCACGGTGCAGGGCAGCGCGCAACTGAAGGAAGAGATCGAGAAGACGCGCGCGGAAATCACGCGTCTGCAACGCGAGGGCAAGCTCGAAAAGGTCGCCGAATTGCAGTACGGCAAGCTGCCGGGGCTCGAAGCGCAACTGAAGGAAGTGACGCGCGCCGAAGCCGAAGAGCAGAACAGTCCGAAGCGTCCGCGTCTGCTGCGCACGCAGGTGGGGGCGGAAGAAATTGCCGAGGTCGTCTCGCGTGCCACCGGCATTCCGGTGTCGCGCATGATGCAGGGCGAGCGCGAGAAGCTGTTGCAGATCGAGTCGAAGCTGCATGAGCGCGTGGTCGGCCAGGACGAGGCGATCAACGCGGTGGCCGATGCGATCCGCCGCTCGCGCGCGGGTCTGTCGGACCCGAACCGTCCGTATGGCTCGTTCCTGTTCCTTGGGCCGACCGGCGTCGGCAAGACAGAGCTGTGCAAGGCGCTGGCGTCGTTCCTGTTCGATTCGGAAGAGCACCTCATTCGTATCGACATGAGCGAGTTCATGGAGAAGCACAGCGTCGCGCGTCTGATCGGCGCGCCGCCGGGCTACGTCGGCTACGAGGAAGGCGGCTATCTGACCGAGGCCGTGCGCCGCAAGCCGTATAGCGTGATCCTGCTCGACGAGATCGAGAAGGCGCATCCGGACGTGTTCAACGTGCTCCTGCAGGTGCTCGACGACGGCCGCATGACCGACGGCCAGGGCCGCACCGTCGACTTCAAGAACACGGTGATCGTGATGACCTCCAACCTCGGTTCGCAGGTGATCCAGTCGATGGTCGGCGAGTCGCAGGAAGCGGTGAAGGACGCCGTGTGGGAAGAGGTGAAGCTGCACTTCAGGCCCGAGTTCCTGAACCGGATCGACGACGTCGTCGTGTTCCATGCGCTCGATCGCTCGAACATCCAGTCGATCGCGCGGATTCAGTTGCAGCGACTGCACGAGCGGCTTGCCAAGCTCGACATGCAACTGGTGGTATCGGACGCGGCGCTCGAACACATCGGCAAGGTCGGCTACGACCCGCTGTTCGGCGCGCGGCCGTTGAAGCGCGCGATCCAGCAGGAGATCGAGAACCCGATCGCGAAGCTGATTCTGGCCGGCAAGTTCGGTCCGAAGGATGTGATTCCGGTCGAAATGGAAGACGGCAAACTGGTGTTCGACCGCGTCGTGCATTGAGCGCGGTGTGCTCTTGTCACGCCGGGTAGCAGGGTTGGCGGGGCGTTGATCGAGCGGCTCCCGCCGCCGCAATGAAAAAGCGGCAACGAAGGAAACTTCGTTGCCGCTTTTTTTGCCCGCGGGCTTGGGCGCGCGCCGCGGGTTCCGGGTTGCGAGCGAATCGCCGCGCTTAAGCGTTGCCCTTGTTGCCGAGCAGCGATGCGATGCCGCCGAGTGCGCCGAGCACCGAGGTCGTGTTCAACTGGCCGCTGGCCGGCACTTCGCCTTCCGGCGTGGCCGCGTTGACGACGTGCGGCAGGATCTGCGAGAGCAGGCCCGTCACCTGATCGGGCTGGATGCCGGCCTTCGCGGCGAGGCTGGTCACGGCTTCCGAGCCGAGCACGCCATGCAGCGCATCGGCGGCGATCGGCTGGTTCTCGCCGTTGCCGACCCACGAGGACACGACGTCGCCGAGGCCCTTTTCCTGGAAGCGCTGGACCAGGCCGTTCAGGCCGCCCGGCTGGTTGTTGACGAATTCGAGCGCGGCTGCGATCAGCGCTTGCTGGCCGCCGCCTTCGGGCGACTTGCCAATCAGGGAACCGATAGTGTCGAGTAGGCTCATGACGGTCTCTCTTGAATGCCGGCGCGCGCATGGCGGCCTGGCGGGTGAAAGCGCCGCGCGGTTGCGCGGCACGTTGAAACGGAAGAACGGTGGCGGGCGGCTTGGCCACGCACGTTACGCGTGAATCGTCTGCATTCGTTCGCGTGTTGCGCGGGCCTGACGCACGGCCTTGCAGCATGGATTCGCGATGCCGCCGGCCACGTCCTGGCGTGTTGCTGCTCGTGCTGCTCGATGCGTTGCTGCGGTAGGGCTTCGGTACGTCTGCGGCAGCGTTATGCGCCGGAAGCCGCGGCGGCCGATGCCGCCTTGCTCTTCTTCGCCTTCTTCTTCGAGGCCTTGGTGCCGGATGCGGCAGCCGGCGCGCTCGCAGCGGCTACCGGTGCCGATGCGGCCGCTGCCTCGGCTGCGGCGGCTTTGCTCTTCTTCTTCGACTTCGACGGTTTCGCCGCGGACGCTTGCGTGGGCGCGGCCGGTGCGGTCGTGGCAGCCGGTGCCGATGCTGCGGTCGTAGCCGCGGGTGCGGCGGTGGTCGGCGCGGGAGCCGCCGTGGTCGCAGCCGGAGCCGCTGCCGGTGCGGCCTTCGTGCTGGCCGATTTCGTGGATGCCTTCGCGCCGGTCGGCGGCGCGGACGAGCCGTTGATCGTCAGGCCGGCCGCTTCGAGATTCTGGACCGATTTGGTGCCGATGCCCTTCACCCGCGCGGCGAGATCATCGGCATCCTTGAACGGGCCGTTTTTGGTCCGCTCGTCGATGATCGCTTTCGCATGCACGGGGCCGATGCCCTTGACCGATTCAAGCCCCGCCTGATCGGCGGAATTCACTTCAACGGCTGCGGCAAAACCGGCCGACAGCGACAAAGCCACAGCAACGCAAAGCATTAAAAGCTTCTTCAGCATGGCAAGCACTCCATTGAGGGCAAAAAAAGTTAGCCGGGAACGGACGACGCATTCTGTCGAGCGGCGCTGCGCTTAAGCATAGAACAAATCGCCGGCCCTTATTTGCGAACGCGGACGATTTATACCGATCGTTTCGAGACAAGTAAATCGCGGCGGACAATATTTAAACTTTTTGCCAGCCGGATAGCATGGTCTGCATAGTCTCCTTGAAGCCGTCGTTGCGAGAATTCGCCGTTGCCGTTTGAATCTTCCGATTCAAACCCCGCTTTCTCCCGATCCTACCCGCAACCACACGCAGCTACCCACAGCCGCTTTATCGCGCAGCCGAATCCACCTTCATTCCTACAGCTTCGCGCATATGTCGCCGGCTCACGAAGCGCCAGTACACGAACAGGCCGATTCCGGCCAGCGCGAGACTCGCCGTATTCGCGACCCAGAAGCCGCGCGCGCCGGTCAGCCACGGTGGCGTGACGCCGGTCGTATCGAAGCCGAGCAGGTAGCCGCCGCCGAGCCCGACGCCCCACAGCGCAACCGCATAGATCACGGTCGGCACGACCGCCACCTTGTAGGCGCGCAACACGAACGCGGTCGAGATCTGCAACGCGTCGAACAGGTGATAGCAGACGACGATCAGCACGAGCGGCAACGCCTTCGCCGCGACCTGCGCGTCGGTCGTATAACCGTCGACGATATACGGCCGCAGCAGAAGCACGAGCGCGCCATAGCAGCAGGCGATCGCCACCGCCATCGCGATGCCGTGACGCGACAGCGTGCGCGCCGCGTCCGGCTTATGCGCACCGAGCGCCTGGGCGACGAGCGTCGACGATGCGATGCCGATCGACAGCGGCGTCATGTAGAGCACCGCGCCGATGTTGCCGGCGATCTGATGCCCCGCGAGCGTCGTTGTGCCGAAGCGCGCGATAAAGAGCGCCATGAACGTGTACGACGTGACTTCGATCAGGTACGACAGCCCCATCGGAATGCCGAGCCGCAACTGTGCTGCCTGGCGCTTCCAGACCGGCCAGCAGAAGTGCGTGAAGATGCCGAGCGGCCTGAACACGTCGACGCGCACGAGCAGCAGCATGCCGAGCACGGCGAGCCCCCAGTTGATCGTGGTGCTCGCGAGCGCGCAGCCGGGACCGCCGAGCGCTGGCACACCGAGGCCGCCGAAAATGAGCCACGTATTGAGCGGAATCTTGAGCAGCAGCGCGCCGATCTGCAGGAACATCACGAGCCGCGGCTTGCCGAGCGCATTGGCGACCGAACTGTAGACGCGAAACGCGAGGCCGGCGGGCAGGCCGAACGCGAGAATCCGCAGATACGCGAGCGTGCGTTCGTGCAGCGCCTCGGGCACGCGGGAGAGTGCCAGCAGCGGCCCCGGAAAGAACAGGATCAGAAAGCCGATCACGGTCAGCGCGGCGGCGAGCCAGAACGACTGGCGCACTTCCTCGCCGATCTCGCCATGGCGGCGCGCGCCGTAGAGCTGCGCGGCAATCGGCTGCAATGCGGTGAGGATGCCGGTCAGGCTGATATAGACCGACACGTAGATCGACGAACCGAGACCGAGCGCGGCCAGATCGACGGCCGAGTAGCGGCCGACCATCGCCGTATCGATCACGCCAAAGGCGATGATCGCCAGTTGGCCGATCAATACGGGCCACGCGAGCGCGGCGATTTTCCGTATGTCGGCGAACATCGTCAGTCGAGCCTCTTGCGCCAGCCGCGCCGCTTGCCGGGCGGCGGCTTCGGACGGTCGATGCGCACGTACAGGCGGAAGCGTTCGTCGCGGTCGGCGGCGCGGCGGCCTTCCCAGACGAGCTTCCAGATGTAGTCGGGCATCGCGCTCGGATCGCCGTACTCCTGCGTGTCCTGGCGCAGGATCACGTCGCAGTCCTGGTCGAACGCGAAGTGCATGTCGCCGAAATAGGCGAAGGTCGCGATCTGCGCATTGCCGAGCCGCACGGGCGAGATGCAGGTGTAGTCCTCGGGCAGATGGCTCGCGATCTGTTGCGCGACGTCGCGGTAGGTCCGGCTGTAGTTGACGACCGGCAGCCAGAGGGTCATCAGCAGCACCCACATCAGCGTGGTGCCGGCGCTCGAGAGCACGACGCTGCGCCACAGCACCTTCGGATGACGCGCGAGACGCCAGCGCACGAGCACGAACCAGCACACCGTCACGGCCACTGCGCACACGAACGAGAGAATCTTGAACTGCGGCACGAAGCCCGGCGCGAGCCGAGCCAGATTGCGCGCGAGCGGATGCGGAAAACCGGTGAGGCTGGCCACGTACACGAGCCACACGAAGCTGCCGAGAATCGTGAAGCTCAACAGTGCGAACCAGTCGATCGCGTTGATCGCGCCGCGCTTGAGCGTCGGCAGCGCGAAGGTCGCCAGCACCGCGAGCGGCGGCAGCAACAGCATGTAGAGCCGGTTCGACTGATGGCTTTGCAGCACGACGAGCACGAAGAGCGGGCCGATTACCGAGAGCGGAATCGCCACGTGCGGCGCGCGGCGCAGTCCCTTCCAGCTGAACCACGACCACAGCGCGAGCGGCCATGCGGGCCAGGTGAAGAGCGGCAGGTTTTTCAGCGCATAGGCGGCGACCGAGCCGGGCGGCCCCGCGAACGAAATCAGGCTGACGTGGACCCACTGGTTCAGATACCAGACGGCGTCGTCGGGGAAGGCGGCGATGGCGATGAGCGGCCACGATATCGCGAGCACGAGCGCGACCGGCAGACCCGCGAGCAGCAGCCAGCGCGAGCGCGTTTCGCGCACGATCAGCGTCATCGCGAGCGTGCCGAGCAGCAGCGCGCCGACCAGCACGGGACTGCTCGCGAGCGTGACGAGGCCGATCGCGAGACCCCAGATCAGCGCGCCCTGGATCGGCTTGTCGATCATGCGCACGAGGCCGTACACGAGCATTGCGATGCAGACGAACTGCGCGAGTTGCGGCGTGGTTTCGTGACCGCGCTCGGCGAGGCCGAAGCATGCGAGCAGGATCAGCAGCGCGCCGTCGCCGAGCGTGCGGCCGTAGTCGCGCGGTTCCGGCTCGCCGCCGAACGCATATTTGAACGGCTGGACCTCGGCGCGCCGGCCGAGCAGGTAAGCGGCATACCAGACGAACGCGCAGCCCGCGCAGAACAGCAGGCCCGTGAATACGCGCGAGGCGTTGCTCGCATCGACCCACGGCGCGAGCACGCGGATCGCACTGGCGCCGAGCCAGTAGCCGAGCGGGCCGTCCTCGGTCATATATTTGCCGACGAGGTTCGGCAGCAGCCAGTCGTGGGCGCCGCCGTTCGCCATGGTCCACATGACACCGAAGCCGGCTGCGTCCTCGTTCTTCCACGGGTCGCGACCGAACAGGCCGAACGATGCGTAGACGATACAGATGGTCAGCAGCAGCCAGCGCGGCAAGGCACTGGTTGCTGAGGCAGTGAGGCGAACGACAGGTCTCATGCGGTGTGTCGGTATTGGATAGGCGATGCAGCCGGAGCGGGCCGGCGGGTCAGGGCGGAAGGGCCCGTCTCGAGCATCCGGCATTGTAGACGTGCCGTGCGATGCGCGTCACGGGCGGTAACGGCCGGCAACGTCCTTATGCGTGCTGTAACAGTGGCGATAGCGGTGGCGCAAACGGAGCCACGCGCGGGAACGCAAGGGAGCGTGCGGCAGTGAGCAGGGCGGTGAGCGGAAGCGGCTACAAACGCGGACACAAAATCGGACACAGAATCGGACACAAACGCGTGCCCAAACGCAGGCGAAAGTGGGCGATACGAAAAAGGGCAGCTCGCGCTGCCCTTTTTTTGCTTCGCTGCCGGCCCGAGGCCAGCGACGATGCGGTATTACTTTGCTGCCTTGCCCGAAGCGCGTGCGCCGAACTTCTTGTTGAACTTCTCGACGCGGCCTGCCGTGTCCATGATCTTTTGCTGGCCGGTGTAGAACGGATGCGATTCCGACGACACTTCGATCTTTGCGAGCGGGTAGGTCTTGCCGTTGAATTCGGCGGTTTCACGCGTCTGGATGGTCGAGCGCGTCACGAACTTGAAGTCGTTCGACATGTCGATGAACAGGACTTCGCGGTAATCCGGGTGAATGCCTTCTTTCATGGTCTTTCCTTTAATCTGGCGGTAGCCAACCCGCGTGCAGCCTCGATAATCGGACTGCCTTCAGGCGCGAGCCACTTGCCTACGGTCGAAAAACCGCGATTATGCCAGAAAATCAGTTGCTTGGCGAATTTTCTGCCAGCGGTTTCTGCTGGCCTTGCCTCGGCTCATTGAATGGCGCCGGCGGCCCCCCGGCGCTGCCATCAAACCGGCGCGAAGCTCAGCCTCACGCGCGCCGGGTCCTGCCGGTAGTAGCGCGCGAGCAGCCGGTACAGTTCCGGATACTCGGCCTCGAACGCTTGCGGCCGCACGAACAGCGCCTCGCTGCACACGGCAAAAAATTCCGATGGATGATCGGCCGCATACGGATCGATCAGCGAGTCGCGCTCGAAACGCGCCCAGCGGTGTTCCGGCACCGCGTCGACCTTCGCGCAGAACTGGTCGTACGCGTGGTCGAACACGTCGGCCCATGCCCCGCTATCGAGCGGCGCGTGCCAGCGGCGCAGCAGCGGCGGGTGGCCGTCCGCTTCGCCGTTCAGCATGTCGATCTTGTGCGCGAACTCGTGGATCACGACGTTGTACGCGTCGGTGCCGTCCGTCATCTGCGCGTCTTCCCACGACAGCACCACCGGCCCGCCTTCCCACGCCTCGCCGCTCGCATCGTGCTCGATCTCGTGGACCACGCCGTCTTCGTCCTCGACGGTCTTGCGAATCACGAACTCACCCGGATAGACGATCACGCCGACCCAGCCGCGGTACAGATCGAGGCCCAGGTTCAGCACGGGCAGGCAGGCTTGCGCGGCGATGCCGACCGTCATTGCGTCGGTCAGCTCCAGTTCGTGCGCGGTGGAGAACTCCTTTTGCGCGATGAACAGGCTCGTCAGCTCGCGCAGCCGCGCGAGATCGGGCGCATCGAGATGCGCGAGAAACGGCAAGCCGTCGAGCGTGGCCTGCCACAGCGGCTCGTCGATTGCGTAATCGCGCAGCGCGCGCTCGCGGCGGCGTGTGCCGAGCCAGTCGGTGAGTTTCGAGAGCATGGCGTGAGCCTACCTCTAGTCGATCTGTTTTTGCTGCACGGTGAACAGGGCGCCGCGTAGCGCGACGCCGATCAGCGGATTAAAACCGTTGGGCGAAGCCGGAAAGCTTGTCTGCCGCGCGAGCATCCGCGCTGGTCGTGCGACTCGCGAGCGTGTTCCGGTACACCGGATTGTACGGACTCGCGGCTTCCGCGAGGCGACTCCGATGCAGCGTGAACCGATGCCGGTCCGACGCTGATCCCAGCGGCGCGCCGGTGCCGAGCGTGTCGACACTTGAACGGATAGACGGGCATGTTTGATGACGCTGACGATGCGCGGAGCAAGCGGCATAGGCGAAAAAAAACCGCTCGCGGATCGCGAACGGTTTTGCCTTCGATGATGCAGTCGCCAGCCTTTACATACTGCCAGCATGCGTCGTCATGCGTCGTCATGCGTTAGCTGCCGCCACCGCGACGCATCATGTCGAAGAACTCGGAGTTGCTCTTCGTCTGACGGATCTTGTCGAGCAGGAATTCCATCGACTCGACTTCGTCCATGTCGTGGATGAACTTGCGCAGCACCCAGATTTTCTGCAGCACTTCGGGCTTGATCAGCAACTCTTCGCGGCGCGTGCCCGATTTGTTCAGGTTGATCGACGGGTAGACGCGCTTCTCGGCGAGGCGTCGCTCGAGGTGCACTTCCATGTTGCCGGTGCCCTTGAACTCTTCGTAGATCACGTCGTCCATACGGCTGCCGGTTTCGATCAGCGCCGTGCCGATGATGGTCAGCGAGCCGCCTTCCTCGATATTGCGCGCCGCGCCGAAGAAGCGCTTCGGGCGCTGCAGCGCGTTCGCGTCGACACCGCCGGTGAGCACCTTGCCTGAGGCCGGCACGACGGTGTTGTAGGCGCGCGCGAGCCGCGTGATCGAGTCGAGCAGGATCACCACGTCGTTCTTCATTTCGACGAGACGCTTGGCCTTTTCGATCACCATTTCGGCGACCTGCACGTGACGCGCGGCCGGTTCGTCGAACGTGGAAGCGATCACTTCGCCCGCCACCGAACGCTGCATTTCCGTCACTTCTTCCGGACGTTCGTCGATCAGCAGCACGAACAGCTTGACGTCGGGATGGTTCTGTTTGATCGCATGCGCGATGTGCTGAAGCATGACGGTCTTGCCCGACTTCGGCGAGGCGACGAGCAGGCCGCGCTGGCCTTTGCCGATCGGCGCGATCATGTCGATGATGCGGCCCGTCACGTTTTCTTCGCCGCGCATTTCACGTTCGAGCAGCAGCACCTTGTTCGGGTGCAGCGGCGTCAGGTTTTCGAACATGATCTTGTGCTTCGAGGCCTCCGGCGGCTGGCCGTTGACCTTGTCCACCTTCACCAGCGCGAAATAGCGTTCGCCGTCTTTCGGCGTGCGCACTTCGCCTTCGATCGTGTCGCCCGTATGCAGGTTGAAGCGGCGGATTTGCGACGGGCTGATGTAAATATCATCCGTGCTGGCGAGGTAGGACGTTTCCGGCGAACGCAGGAAACCGAAACCGTCCGGCAGCACTTCGAGCGTGCCGTCGCCGAAGATCGTGTCGCCCGCTTTGGCTCGTTTTTTTAGAATGGCGAACATCAATTCCTGCTTGCGCAGGCGGTTCGCGCTTTCGATCTCGAGGCCATTGGCCATCTCGATCAATTGGGACACGTGCAGAGTCTTAAGCTCGGATAAATGCATACGGAGAACCCGCAGGAGAAGGTGCGACGAAATGAAATCTGGGAGGAGGGTGAGCGGAACGCTCAAAGACTTACACGTCTTTTCGACGTTGTGCGGATTCTAGCATAGCACACGCCAATTTCCGCCAGTGCGGCGGCGTGGCCTCTTTCTCGCGGGGCGTGTTGCCGGCTGACAACACGCCCGGTGGGTACGCACGGGTCAGGCGTTCTGGCGGAAGCGCTTGCTGAGTGCCGCGAGTCCGCCTGCGCCGCGGCGTTGCTTTACAGGTTGCCGTCGAGGAACGCGGTGAGTTGCGACTTCGACAATGCGCCGACTTTCTGAGCGGCGACTGCGCCGTTCTTGAACAGGATCAGCGTGGGGATGCCGCGCACGCCGAACTTGACCGGCGTGGACTGATGCTCGTCCACATTGATCTTCGCGATTTGCAGGCGATCTGCGTAATCCTTCGCGACTTCGTCGAGGATCGGCGCGATCATCTTGCACGGACCGCACCATTCGGCCCAGAAATCGAGCAGCACGGGTTTGTCGGATTTCACTACGTCCTGTTCGAACGATGCGTCGCTGATATGTTTGATTTGTTCGCTCATTTATGAATACCTCTATCGGTTCGAGGCCCGCCTGAATTGCTCGCCACGATACGTCAAAAACCGGGAAAACTTCCGTTCGTTTTGCCGCGCCCTGAGTCTTGCCGCGCATGCCTGCGAAAACCCGAAAACAGTCTGAAAAGACACCGGATTTTCACGGAATGAGCGGAAAGACTCGCGTTTGCGGGTCTTTCTACTGGCAGTGTAGCTTAATTCGCTATGCGTTGCCGGGGGCGATAGTACTCACAAAGGCAGTGGGGCCAACGACTGCCGGTGAAGCGCCATCGGGTTCCCTTGATTCCCGTTACTGTGACTGATTGATGTACGGTCATCGCGACGCAACGTAGATGGAGGCGGGCGTGCCGAACTCAAGTGCGGTGCGTGGACGCGATTTCGGCATGTGCTCATCTATATATAGAGAGGCGACGAAGGCAACGAGAGGGCGGGTGTCGCGAAGTGTCTGATCCCATGCGCCGAACTCGCTTTGCTCGTATTAACAGTCGCGCGATGCGCCAAGCAATGATAGAATCTTTCGTGACGGGCCTCCTCGCATGGAGGGATGGTCAACCTGGTCAGGTCGGGAACGAAGCAGCCACAGCCGTTTTCCACCAGTGCCGAGGGTCGGGCTCGTCACCTTCCTCTTCTGTTTTTCCCCGTAGCGGTTTTCTTTCGCGGTTTCTCCGCAGCCATTTCCGGTTTTCGTTTTCATTGCCTGCCGCGTTCGCCTAGAGCATCGTCGTGGTCAATGCGCGCGTCCATCGTGATCGCTCATCGCCGCTTCTTTTTCCGGCGGCCGTCGCGGATGCGGCCGCGAATGTCACCGGCTTTCCACGATGCTTCGTCAGCCTGTCCGAGGGGCGCGGCAACGCGCGCTCGCGCTCGTGTCCGATTCGGTTTTTCGCCGCATCGTTACTGATACAATTTCCGGATGACCTATCAAGTTCTCGCACGCAAATGGCGGCCGAAGGATTTCGCTTCGCTCGTCGGACAGGAGCACGTGGTGCGCGCGCTCACCCATGCGCTCGACGGTGGCCGTCTGCACCACGCCTATCTGTTTACCGGCACGCGCGGCGTCGGCAAGACCACGCTGTCGCGCATCTTCGCCAAAGCGCTGAACTGCGAGACCGGCGTGACCTCGACACCGTGCGGCGTGTGCCGCGCGTGTCGCGAGATCGATGAGGGGCGTTTCGTCGATTACGTCGAGATGGACGCGGCGAGCAATCGCGGCGTCGACGAAATGGCCGCGCTGCTCGAGCGCGCGGTGTACGCGCCCGTCGATGCGCGCTTCAAGGTCTATATGATCGACGAAGTGCACATGCTGACGAACCACGCCTTCAACGCGATGCTGAAGACGCTCGAAGAACCGCCGCCGCACGTCAAATTCATTCTCGCGACCACCGACCCGCAGAAGATTCCGGTCACGGTGCTGTCGCGCTGTCTGCAGTTTAATCTGAAGCAGATGCCGGCTGGTCATATCGTGTCGCATCTCGAACGCATTCTCGGCGAAGAGCAGGTGCCGTACGACGCGCAGGCGCTGCGTCTGCTCGCGCGCGCGGCCGACGGCTCGATGCGCGACGCGCTTTCGCTGACCGATCAGGCGATCGCCTATTCGGCGAACCAGGTCAGCGAGGACGCGGTGCGCGGCATGCTCGGCGCGCTCGACCAGAGCTATCTGATCCGTCTGCTCGACGCGCTCGCGCAGGGCGACGGCGCGGCGGTGCTCGCGGTTGCCGACGAAATGGCGCTGCGCAGCCTGTCGTTTTCGACGGCGCTGCAGGATCTCGCGAGCTTGCTGCATCGGATCGCATGGGCGCAGTTCGCGCCGTCGTCGGTGCTCGACGAATGGCCGGAGGCGGCCGATCTGCGCCGCTTCGCCGAGGCGATGAGTCCCGAGCAGGTGCAACTGTTCTATCAGATCGCGACGATCGGCCGAAGCGAACTGGGGCTCGCACCCGACGAGTACGCCGGTTTCACGATGACGCTGCTGCGCATGCTCGCGTTCGAGCCGGCGCCTGACGGCGGTGGCGGCGGTGGAACGGCAGGCGCGGGTTCGCAGGCAGGCGGCGCGGGCGCGGCGGGTGCGAAGCGCTCGGGCGCGCCGACGGTTGCCGCGTTGCGTGCGCCGTCGGGATCGTCTGCTGCGGTGGCTCCGTCGGTGCCGGCCGCGGGCACGCGCGATGCGATGCCGGCAGCCGCGGCGGTTCGCGGGCCGCAGGCTGGCGGCGATGTCAGCGGAGATCAACGCGAGGCGGTGAAATCCGCCGCGCCGGTTGTGCAACCGGCTGTGGTCACGCAAACGGCGGCGGCACCGCAATCGTCCGATGCCGAAGTCGTCGGTGAAGGCGAGCCGGTTGCGGCTGAGGGCAAGGCGACGTCTGCCGGCATCGGCGATGCGTCGCCAGCCGCCGCGGAGCGTCCAGTGGCGCCTTGGGAAGACATGCCCACGGGCGAAAACGCCGCCAGCGCTGACTCGACCGAATCGACTTCGCCAGTGCTGACCGATGACGCCGCGCCGGCATCCGCGCCGGCCGCGTCCGCAACAGCCGCGCATGCCGGCACCGGGCAAGCCGCATCGCAGAGGCAAGAGCAAGAAGAGACACAAGAACAGGAACAGGCACAGCCCACCTCGACAACCGCGCAAGCCGCAGCCGATTCCACTGCGCGTCGTGCCGGCGGCGCGAGCGCCGCACTCGACGTGCTGCGTAACGCCGGCCTCAAGGTATCTTCGGACCGCGGCCGCGCGACTTCGGGCACGGCGCCTGCCGCACCCGCGACACCGAAGCCGGCCACACCGCGCGTAGTCGTCCCGGTGCCGACACCGGGCGCGCCGCGCCGTGCGCCACAAGAGGCGACGGGAACGGCCAGCGCCGCCGCGCAAGCATCGTCGCCACGCAGCAGCAGCGCGGAGCCGGACGGCTCGTCAGTCCCGCCGTGGGACGACATGCCGCCCGACGACTACATGCCGGTCTCGGCTGCGGAAGACGCCTATTTCGTCCCGCCGGACGATAACTACGTACCCGTATTCGATCGCGGCCCCGACGACGTCCGCATGGACCGCGCACCCGCGAAACCGGCTCCCGCGCCGGTCGTCGACACGCGCCCGCTGCCGCCCGCCGTGCCGCTCGATCCGCTCGGCTTCACGGGCGACTGGCCCGCGCTCGCGGTCGATCTGCCGTTGAAGGGCATTTCGTACCAGCTCGCGTTCAACAGCGAACTGATGGCGCTCGACGGCAACACGCTCAGGCTCAACGTACCGGTGCCGCAATACGCGGAAGCGTCGCAGGTCGCTAAACTGAAGGTGGCGCTCGCCGAGCGGCTCGGCCAGAGCGTCGACGTGCAGGTCGAGGTCGGCCCGGCGCGCCGCACGGCCGCCGCGCACGACGCCGCGCAGCGCGCCCAGCGCCAGCAGGAAGCCGAGCGCGAGATTCGCGCCGATCCGTTCGTGCAGTCGCTGATTCGCGAATTCGGCGCGAGCATCGTCGACGGCTCGATCCGCCCGCTTACCCCGGACGCCGCCAACGGCGCGTCGCCGGCCCACTGATCCAACCTGATCCACCCTTTGCGGCGTCGTCGGAGCACGGCGCCGGAACCCCGGATTTCACGCTATCCAGAAGGAGCATGTCCATGATGAAAGGCCAACTCGCCGGGCTGATGAAGCAAGCCCAGCAGATGCAGGAAAACATGAAGAAGATGCAGGAGCAACTCGCGCAGATCGAAGTCGAGGGGCAGTCGGGCGCCGGTCTCGTCAAGGTGACGATGACCTGCAAGAACGACGTGCGCCGCGTGTCGATCGATCCGAGCTTGCTCGCCGACGACAAGGACATGCTGGAAGACCTCGTCGCCGCCGCGTTCAACGACGCCGTGCGCAAGGCCGAGGCGACCGCCCAGGAAAAGATGGGCGGCATGACCGCGGGCCTGCCGCTGCCGCCGGGCTTCAAGCTGCCGTTCTGAATCTGCTGTCACGAGGGCGAATGCCGCGGCGCCCGTCGCCGTGGCGTGCGCGCAGGCGCTGAGACGGCGCGCGACGTGTGCGGGCTGCGGGGACTGAAAGCATCCGCAGGCATCCGCCGCGCGAAAGGCGAGGCCGAACGTGCCGCCGCCGCGGACGTTGCGAACTTCAACGTCACCGTCGCGCCGAAGCACGCTTCGCGCGGCGCGCCCGCACCTCGATTCGCCCACCAGAGCCTCATCCACTTCGACGCCGATCCGCATGAAACAACCTTCCGCCCTGTCGGCGCTCGTCGAAGCGCTGCGTGTGCTGCCCGGTGTCGGGCCCAAGTCCGCGCAACGCATGGCGTATCACCTGATGCAGCACGATCGCGAAGGCGCCGAAAAACTCGGCCGCTCGCTGCTGTTCGCCACCGAGCATCTGCGCCACTGCGAAAAGTGCAACACGTTTACCGAAGCGCAGATCTGCGAGGTCTGCCTCGATGAAGAGCGCGATCCGTCGCTGCTGTGCGTCGTCGAAACGCCGGCCGACCAGATCATGCTCGAACAGACGATGACCTATCGCGGCCTTTACTTCGTGCTGATGGGGCGGCTCAGTCCGCTCGACGGCATCGGCCCGAAGGAGATTCATTTCGACCGGCTCGTGAAGCGCGCCTCGGATGGTGTCGTCAAGGAAGTCGTGCTCGCGACCAATTTCACCAACGAAGGCGAAGCCACCGCGCACTACCTCGGGCAGACGCTCAAGGCGCGCGGGCTTGCGGTCACGCGTCTCGCGCGCGGCGTGCCGGTTGGCGGCGAACTCGAATATGTCGACGCCGGCACGATCGCGCGCGCGATGCTCGATCGCCGTTCGATGTAGCGCGGCGCGGTTGTGCGGTTGTGCGATTGCCGTGGCGAAGCGCACTGCTTTTTGCCGTGATTCGCGTTGCCGCCAGCATGAGCAGTGCGAGCGTGAAGAGCGGGAGCAAGCCACGCCGCGGCGGCAACGAAAAGCGCGCGGCCCGACCGCGCACCGCGCGTTCGTCGCCGCGGTTTGACGCAGAGAGAAGATAAGGAGCCCCATGAGCGCCACCCCCGAAGCAGGCACGAGCGACTCGGCTGGACGCGAAGGCCAGACTCAAACCCAAGGTCCGCTCGCCGGCGTCAAGGTGCTCGAACTCGGCACGCTGATCGCCGGTCCGTTCGCCGCACGTTTTCTCGGCGAATTCGGCGCCGAGGTCATCAAGATCGAAGACCCGAAAGGCGGCGATCCGCTGCGCAAATGGCGCAAGCTGTATCCCGAAGTCGGCGGTACATCGCTGTGGTGGGCCGTGCAGGCGCGCAACAAGAAGTCCGTCACGATCAATCTGAAAGCCGAAGAGGGCAAGGAGATCGTGCGGCGGCTCGCGAAAGAGGCCGATATCGTCGTCGAGAATTTCCGCCCCGGGCTGCTCGAAAAGCTCGGGCTCGGTTATGACGTGCTCTCGGCCGAGAACCCCGGCCTCGTGATGGTGCGGCTGTCCGGTTACGGTCAGACCGGCCCGTATCGCGACCGGCCAGGCTTCGGCGCGATTGCGGAGTCGATGGGCGGGCTGCGCCATATCACCGGCTATCCGGATCTGCCGCCGCCGCGCATCGGCATTTCGATCGGCGATTCGATCGCAGCGCTGCATGGCGTGATCGGCGCGCTGATGGCGCTGCATCACAAGCAGGTGAACGGCGGCAAGGGGCAGGTCGTCGACGTCGCGCTGTACGAGGCCGTCTTCAACATGATGGAAAGCGTGGTGCCCGAGTACGGTGTGTACGGCATGGTGCGCGAGCGCACCGGCGCGTCGCTGCCAGGCATCGTGCCGTCGAACACGTATCCGTGCCGCGACGGCAGCATCGTGATCGGCGGCAATAGCGATCCGATCTTCAAGCGCCTGATGAGCGCGATCGAACGCGACGATCTCGCGAACGACCCGGCGCTCGCGCATAACGACGGCCGCGTGCCGCGCACCCAGGAGATCGACGCGGCGATTGCCGCGTGGCTCTCCACGCGCACGATCGACGAGGCGCTCGCGGTGCTCAACGCGGCCGACGTGCCGGTCGGGCGCATCTACAGCGTGGCCGATATGTTCGCCGATCCGCAGTTCATCGCGCGGCAGATGATCCAGAGTTTCAAGTGGCAGGACGGCCGCGAAATCACGCTGCCGGCGGTCACGCCGAAGCTCTCGGCGACGCCCGGCGAGACGCGCTGGCTTGGTCCCGCACTGGGTGAACATACCGATGAAGTCCTGCAATCGCTAGGTTATGATGCTGACGACATTGCAAGGCTGCATACGCAACAGATCGTTTGACGCAGATCGTTTGAGGCGAACGCAACAGGCGATCCGGGAAGCGGCACGACAGGTGATACGACAGGCGGCGCAAAGAACGCCGCCACGACCGACGCCGGGAAAACCGGACAACAAAAATCTGGAGACAACAGACCATGCAACGCAGAACCTTCCTTGCCGGCGGCGTCGCGCTCGCGGGCGCCACGCTCGCCACCACGCCGCTTGCCTTTGCGCAGGGCAAGCCTGAAACCACGAAGGTGGCGATCGCGGTCGGCGGCAAGAATCTGTTCTACTACCTGCCGCTCACGATCGCCGAGCGCCGCAATTACTTCAAGGACGAAGGGCTCGAGGTCGAGATTTCCGATTTCGCCGGCGGTTCGCAGGCGCTGAAGGCGGCGGTCGGCGGCAGCGCGGACGTGGTCTCCGGCGCGTTCGAACACACGCTGCTGCTGCAGGCGCAAAAGCAGTTTTTCCGCGAATTCGTGCTGCAAGGGCGCGCGCCGCAAATCGTGCTCGCGGTGTCGAAGAAGACGATGCCGAACTACAAGTCGATCGCCGATCTGAAGGGCAAGAAGATCGGCGTGACCGCACCGGGTTCGTCGACGTCGATCATGGCGAGCTTCGTGCTCGCGAAAGCGGGGCTCAGTGCGAAGGACGTCGCGTTCATCGGCGTCGGCGCGGGTGCCGGCGCGATCGCCGCGATGCAGTCCGGGCAGATCGACGCGATCGCCAATCTCGATCCGGTCGTGACGCGCCTCGAGCGCGCGGGCGACGTGCGCGTCGTCTCGGATACGCGCACGCTTGCCGATACGCACAGCGTGTTCGGCGGCGATATGCCCGCTGGTTGTCTGTATGCGTCGCAGGCCTTCATCACGAAGAACCCGAACACGACCCAAGCGCTGACCAACGCGATGGTGCGCGCGCTCAAGTGGCTGCAGAACGCGAGCGGCAGCGAACTCATCAACACGGTGCCGGAGAGCTATCTGCTCGGCGACCGCGCGCTCTATCTCGACGCATGGCAGCACGTGCGCGAAGCGATGTCGCCCGACGGCCTGATGCCCGTCGACGGTCCCGCGACCTCGCTGAAGACGCTGAAGGCCTTCGATCCGGTCGTGCAGAACGCACAGATCGATCTGTCGAAGACCTGGACCAACGACTTCGTGAAGAAGGCGCTGGCGACCGTCAAGGCATAAACAGGGCGGCGTGCGAGCGCCTCGGGAGCGATCCGGATGGCATGGCGGGTTCTGTCCATGCCACTCCCGGAGCCTTCGCCGCCGCGGCACTCCGCCCGAACCTGGAACCCGACCGATTCCGATCCCCGAAGCGAGCCGAACGATGACCGTTGCCGCCCTGGCGCTGGAAAACATCACCTGCACGTTTGCCGCGCGCGATAACCGCGCGCAGCGCTACACGGCGGTCAAGGACACCACGCTGCGCATCGAGCCGGGCGAGTTCGTCTCGGTGGTCGGGCCGACCGGCTGCGGCAAGTCCACGCTGCTGAACGTCGGCGCGGGTCTGCTGCAGCCGTCGGCGGGTGAAGTCAGCGTGTTCGGCGAAAAGCTCGATGGCCTGAACCGGCGCGCCGGCTACATGTTCCAGGCCGACGCGCTGATGCCGTGGCGCTCGGCGATCGACAACGTGATGGCCGGCCTGTCGTTTCGCGGCGAACCGGCGGCCGACGCGCGCGCGAAAGCCGACGAATGGTTAAAGCGCGTCGGTCTCGGCGGTTTCGGCGACCGCTATCCGCACCAGCTCTCGGGCGGCATGCGCAAGCGCGTCGCGATGGCGCAGACGCTGATACTCGATCCCGACATCATCCTGATGGACGAGCCGTTTTCCGCGCTCGACATTCAAACGCGCCAGCTCATGGAAAACGAGCTGCTCGATCTGTGGGCCGCGAAGCGCAAGGCGGTGCTCTTCATCACGCACGATCTCGACGAGGCGATCGCGATGTCGGACCGCGTCGTCGTGCTCTCGGCGGGACCGGGCACGCATCCGATCGGCGAATTCAGGATCGACCTGCCGCGTCCGCGCGACGTCGCCGAGATTCGCTCGCATCCGCGTTTCGTCGAACTGCATGCACAGATCTGGAGCGTGCTGCGCGACGAGGTGCTGAAGGGGTATCAGCAGCAACTGACCGCCGTATAAGCCTGCCGGGCAGGCGGCCATGCACATCGAAAAAGAAGACGCGTTCAACCATCGTCGAAGGCAAACCAAGTCATGTGGAAGACGTTGCGCCCGAGCCGGGCGAATCTGGTGATCTGGCAATGGCTGCTGCTCGTACTGTGCTTCGTGCTCTGGTACGTGCTGACGAGCCCGACGCTCCTGCCGCCGTTCTATTTCGACGATCCGAACAAGGCCGCGTTCTTCTTCGGCGAGCCGCAGAAAGTGCTGCAACGGATCTGGGAGTGGTTCACGGGCGGCGAAATCTATCTGCATCTGTGGATCACGCTCGTCGAGACCGTGCTCGCGTTCGTGCTCGGCACCGCGCTCGGGCTCGGCGTCGGCCTGTGGCTCGCGCTCGCGCCGGTGGCGAGCGCGCTGTTCGATCCGTACGTGAAGGCCGCGAACTCGATGCCGCGCGTGATTCTCGCGCCGATCTTCGGCGTGTGGTTCGGCCTCGGCATCTGGTCGAAGGTCGCGCTCGGCGTCACGCTGGTGTTCTTTATCGTGTTCTTCAACGTCTATCAGGGCGTGAAGGAAGTGAGCCCGGTCGTGCTCGCGAACGCGCGCATGCTCGGCGCGAACCGCAAGCAGTTGCTGCGCTTCGTCTATCTGCCGAGCGCGATGAGCTGGGTGTTTTCGAGCCTGCATACGTCGGTCGGGCTCGCCTTCGTGGGGTCGGTGGTGGGCGAGTATCTCGGCTCGGCGCGCGGCGTCGGCTATCTGATCCTGCAGGCCGAGGGCACCTTCGACATCAACACCGTGTTCGCGGGGATTCTCGTATTGACCGCGTTTGCGCTGATTCTCGATGGGGTCGTCGGACTCGGCGAGCGGCGCCTGATGAAGTGGCAGCCGCGCACGGGGGATACCGAAAAACTGTGAGGGCAGGGCGGGTGTGAGAGGAGTGGGGCACCGCACCGCGCGCAAAAAAACGCACCCGGCCAACACGCGCAAGGGCCGCCGAAAAAACAAACGGCGCGGAGTCTGACAACGTTGTTCAGTCTGCGCGCCGTTTTTCATGCTGCGTCACGGTGTAGCCAAGGCGTAGTTACGGCGTAATCACCACCTTGCCGATCACGCGACGCTCGGCCATGTCGCGCAACGCGCGGCCGGTGTCGTCGAGCGCATAGCGGGCCGACACATAGGGCTTCAACTTGCCTTCGCGAATCCAGCCGGTCATCTGCTCGAACGCCGCCTGATTGCGCTGCGGCTCACGCTTCGCGAAATCGCCCCAGAATACGCCGACCACGCTCGCGCCCTTGAGCAGCATCAGATTGAGCGGCAGCTTCGGAATCTCGCCGTTCGCGAAACCGACCACGAGATAGCGTCCGCGCCATCCGATGCTGCGAAACGCGGGCTCCGCATACATGCCGCCGACCGGGTCGTAGATCACGTCGGGACCCTTGCCGTCGGTGAGCGCCTTGATGCGCTCGCGCAGGTCTTCGCTCGTGTAGTTGATGGTCGCGTCCGCGCCGTGCTTCACGCAGGTCGCGAGCTTCTCGTCGCTCGACGCCGCCGCGATCACGCGCGCGCCGAGCGCCTTGCCGATCTCGACCGCCGCGAGCCCGACGCCGCCGGCCGCGCCGAGCACGAGCAGGGTCTCGTCCGCCTGCAACGCGCCGCGATCGACCACCGCGTGATGCGACGTGCCGTACGCGAGCGTGAAAGCCGCCGCGAGTTCGAACGGCACATCGTCCTCGAGCGGCATGCAGGCCGTGGCCGGCGCGAGCGCCTGTTCGGCGAAGCCGCCCGAGCCCGTGAACGCGGCCACGCGCGAGCCCGGCCTGAATTGCGTGACACCTTCCCCCACCGCGCGCACCACGCCCGCCGCTTCCGAGCCTGGCGTGAACGGCAGCGGCGGCTTGAACTGGTATTTGTTCTCGATGATCAGCACGTCGGGGAAGTTGACGGCGGCGGCTTTGACGTCGATCACGACGTGACCGGGCGGCGCTTCGAGGTCCGGCAGGTTGTCGACGACCAGGCTCTCGGGCGGCCCGTATTGCTTGCAGCGAATCGCGCGCATCGTGTCTCCATCTCGGTTAGGGTTCGCAACGATTTTGAGTGTAAAACAATTCGCACGACCGTGCGATTTATTGCCGGGCAGTGCGCAAGGCCGGCGCGTTTCGCTTGCCACGCAAGCGCGCCGGTCATGTCGCTCGCGTGCCATCTTTCCTCGGTTACAATCGCCGCATGCGAATCCTACTCAGCAACGACGACGGTTATCTGGCGCCGGGCCTGGCCGCGCTCTACGAAGCGCTCAAGCCGATCGCGGACGTCACCGTCATGGCTCCCGAACAGAACTGCAGCGCCGCGTCGAATTCCCTGACGCTGTGGCGGCCGCTGTCGGTTCTGCGCTCCGCCAACGGTTTCTACTACGTGAACGGTACGCCGACCGACTCGGTGCACATCGCGCTGACGGGCATGCTCGACCACAAGCCGGACCTCGTCGTATCGGGCATCAACAACGGCCAGAACATGGGTGACGACACACTGTACTCGGGCACCGTCGCGGCGGCCACCGAGGGCATCATGTTCGGCGTGCCGGCCATCGCGTTTTCGCTCGTCGACAAAGACTGGGCGCATCTCGACGATGCGGCCCGCGTCGCCGCCGAAATCGTCGCGCATTATCTCGAGCGGCCGTTGCCGGGGCATCCGCTGCTGAACGTCAACATTCCTAACTTGCCGTACGAAGAACTGCGTGGCTGGCAGATCACGCGGCTCGGCAAGCGGCATCCGTCGCAGCCGGTGATCCGCGAGACCAACCCGCGCGGCGAGCCGATCTACTGGATCGGCCCATCGGGCAGCGCGCGCGACGCGAGCGAAGGCACCGATTTTCACGCGGTCGCCAACGGCGCCGTGTCGATCACGCCGCTGCAGCTCGATCTGACCTACACGCAAATGCTGTCCACGGCGCGCGACTGGCTGCGCGACGGCAGCGGCGCTTCATGACCAGCGAGCGCGCGAGGCGTTTTCCGCTCGGCCTCGAGGACCTGGTGCGCGAGCCGCGCCGTCCCGAAGGACGTCCCGGTGAAATGCGCGCGGCGGCGATCGCCGCCAGCGCGGCGCTGAACACGCGGCAGCAGTCGGCGAAACCGGCGCAGGGCGGCTCGGCGGCACGCGCGCAGGCGAGGGCGGCGACGGTTACGCAGACAGCGTCGCCGGCGCGGCCTCAGGTGATTCCCCAGGCGAAGACGCAAGGCGTTGCGTCGGGCGCGTCCGTGGCGGGAAATGGTGCAATAGGTGCGATGGGTGCGACGCCGCCGAAACCGCAGGCCGCGCCGCTCGCGAGAACCACGGCGAACCCGTTGACGAATGCGTCGGCCGGTGCGCAAGCAAGGCCGTCGCCCAAACAGGCTGTAAAGCAGGCTGTGAAGCCGCGGGGCGTGCAGGCGGCGCAGGCCGTGCCGGTCAAGACGTCGCTGCAGGCGCCTGGCCACGGTGCGCGTGCGACGCCAGCGCCTCTTCAGCCGCAGCAGCAAGCCGCGAAACCGGCGCCGCGCGCGAGCGAGCGCGGCAACGTGCCGAACGCCGCGCCGGGCAGCGCCATGAGCGGAACATTCGGCGGCGCGTTCGGCGGTGCAAGCAGCGGTGCGCAGAACAACGCATTGGCGTTGACCTCGGAACGGGTTCGCGAGCGCATGGTCGAACGCCTGCGTGCCAACGGCGTGACCGATCAGCGCGTACTGAATGCGATGGCGGCAGTGCCGCGCCACCTGTTCGTCGATCCGGGTCTCGCGGCCCAGGCCTACGAAGATGCTGCGTTACCGATCGGCCATCACCAGACCATTTCGAAGCCCTCGGTGGTCGCGCGCATGATCGAACTGGCTGCGGCCGGGCGCGCGCTGAACACCGTGCTCGAAATCGGCACCGGTTGCGGCTATCAGGCGGCCGTGCTGAGCCAGGTCGCGCGCGAGGTTTACTCGATCGAACGCATCAAGCCGTTGTCCGAACGCGCGAAGACGAATCTGCGTCCGCTGCGCATTCCGAATATCCGGCTGCATTACGGCGACGGGCGGCTCGGGTTGCCGTCGGCGGCGCCGTTCGACGCGATCGTGATCGCGGCGGCAGGGCTCGATGTGCCGCAGGCGCTGCTCGAACAGCTTGCAATCGGCGGGCGCCTGGTGGCGCCGGTCGGTTCGCAGGAAGGGCAAAGCCAGGTGCTGACGCTGGTCGAGCGCCTCGGGCCCGCGCAATGGCGCGAGTCGCGGCTTGATCGCGTTTTCTTTGTACCCTA
>NZ_VWWM01000055.1:0-240 GCF_011752945.1 Paraburkholderia sp. Cy-641 | reverse complement strand
GAGCATTAAAAAAAAAAAAAAAAAAAAAAAAAGATGAAATCAGAGAAACTAGATTATAAAGTAAAATGTCATACTGTCACAATCAAAGCAGAAGCAAAGAGGTAAACTATCTAGCAGAAATGACTATACAGCTGTACGCAATCATACTGTGTGCAGTTGCTAACTCTGCTTGCTAATTTGTGCTGAACGTATGGCTACATACATGTAAGCTACGCTTCGTGTACACACGTGAACAGTAGA
>NZ_VWWM01000054.1:0-53818 GCF_011752945.1 Paraburkholderia sp. Cy-641 | reverse complement strand
GCCGTTCGATCCGAACGCGCTCGCCCAGGCGCCGCTCGCCACGCCGACGCCCGCGCTCACGGCCGCGTCGGTGAAAGCGCTCGGCATGCGCACGCCGACCACCGCCGAGCCCGGCACGCTCGTGACGGGCGGCCGCCGCCAGACGCTCACGTTCGCCGACTTCGGCGCGCTCGATCCGCTGCAATTGCGCGGCGTCGACGGCCAGAACGGCATCGCCTTTTCGGTGCGCAACGACGAGGTCGTGACCGGCGCGACGCTGCATCTGGTCTACAGCTATTCGCCCGCGCTGCTCGCGAATCTGTCGCAGCTCAAGGTGCTCGTGAACGGCGAAGTCGCCGCGACGCTGCCGCTGCCGCACGAGCAGGCCGGCATGCTGGTCGCGCGCGATATCTCGATCGATCCGCGCTTCATCACCGACTTCAACCACCTGAACCTGCAGCTGATCGGCCATTACACGACGCGCTGCGAAGACCCGGCCAACTCGGCGCTCTGGGCGACGGTCAGCAACGCCAGTTCGCTCGATCTGACCTATGCGTCGCTCGCCACCAAGCCGGAACTGGCCGCGCTGCCGGCGCCGTTCTTCGACCGCCGCGACGTGCGCCGCCTCGAACTGCCGTTCGTGTTTGCGCAGAAGCCCGGCAACGCGACGCTCGAAGCGGCCGGCATCGTCGCGTCGTGGTTCGGCTCGCTCGCCGGCTATCGCGGCGCGCTGTTCCCGGCGCAACTCGACAACGCGCCGCTGACGGGCAACGCCGTCGTGTTCGCCACCAGCGACGAGCACCCGGCCGGCGTGACGATTCCCGAGATCAGCGGCCCGACCATTGCCGTGGTCGACCGCGACGCGTCCGCGCACGGCAAGCTGCTGCTCGTGCTCGGGCGCAACGAGGCCGAACTGAAGATCGCTGCGAAGTCGCTCGGCATCGGCCACAGCACGCTGTCGGGCGCGAGCGCGACGATCACGTCGCTGAGCGAGCTCGCGCCGCGCGTGCCGTACGACGCGCCGAACTGGCTGCCGACCCACCGCGCGGTGCGCTTCGGCGAGCTTGCCGATCCGAAAGACCTGACCGTGTTCGGCTACGACGCCGACGCGGTGCGCATCAACATGCGCGTGCCGCCCGACCTGTTCATGTGGCACACGCGCGGCGCGCCGATCGACCTGCGCTACCGCTACACGGTGCGCCCGGCGCGCGACCGCTCCTCGCTGAACGTGAGCGTGAACAACGGCTTCGTGCAGGCGCTGCCGATTCCGGCGCGCGCCGCCTCGATATTCGATCTGAGCCGCTACCTCTCGCTCGTGATGCCCGACGGCACCGCCGACGCGCGCCGCCAGGTGCGCATTCCGCCGCTGCTGCTGACGCCGCGCACGCAACTGCGCCTGCATTTCTACTACGACATTCCGAACACCGGCGAATGCACGGGCCGCCTGCTGCAGAACGTGGTCGGCGCGATCGATCCGAACTCGACCATCGACCTGTCGTCGTTCCCGCACTATATGGCGTTGCCCGATCTGGCCGCGTTCGCCAATAGCGGCTTTCCGTTCACGCGCATGGCGGACCTCTCCGAAACCGCGGTCGTGCTGCCGAACGACGCCGATTCGAGCGACTACAGCCTCTATCTGCTGACCATGGGCCGGATGGGCGAATCGACCGGCTATCCGGTCGCGGGCGTGACCGTCACCCAAGCCGGGGACGTCGACCAGTACGCGGACAAGGACCTGCTCGTGTTCGGCGCGCCGGGCAAGCAGCCGCTGCTGCAACGCTGGGCGAAGTCGATGCCGTTCTCGAGCAGCGGCGACGCGCACACGTTCCAGCTCACCGACCTCGTGTTCAAGCTGCAGGACTGGTGGCACGGCGAGCGCGGCGTCGAACGCGCGCCGGCGCGCGCCGATCTGACGATGGTCAGCTCGAACGGCGCGGCGCTGCTGACCGGCTTCGAATCGCCGTTGCGCAAAGGCCGCAGCGCGGTCGCGCTGGTCAGCGCGGCCGGCCAGTCGGACGCCGACCTGTCGGCGGCGCTGCTCGACGCCGACGTGCTGCCGAAGATTCAAGGCGCAATGGCCGTGATCCACGGCCCCGAGGTGACGATCACATCGAACGGCACCGAGTACTTCGTCGGCCATCTGTCGCCGCAGGAGTATCTGCGCTGGGCGCTCTCCTCGCATCCGATCCTGCTGTTGCTGGGCGGCGTGATCGCCGCGCTGATCATCGCGGGCCTGTGCTATCGGACACTGCGCGCGGTCGCCGCGCGCCGGCTGAAGGATTGATGGAACGGATATGACTCGTATGCGGGTTCGGATCAAGCGGAAAACCTGTTTTGCCATGGCGCTCGGCCTCGCGGCGGCGGCAACCTGCGCGGCGCTGGCGGGTAACGCCGCGGCCGCCCAGAGCGGTGCCGGTGCCGGTGCCGGCGCCGCCGCGTGCGGCGACTGGAGCGCGTATCGCGGCTTTATCGAACGCTTCATGCAGGCCGACGGCCGGGTGATCGACTACTCGACGCCGGCCCAGCAGACCACCTCGGAAGGCCAGTCGTATGCAATGTTCTTCGCGCTCGTCGCGAACGACCGCGCAACCTTCGACAAACTGCTCGCGTGGACGCGCGCGAATCTCGCCGGCGACCAGTTCGACGCGCGCAACGTGCGGCTGCCCGCCTGGCAATGGGGCAAAAAGCCGGACGGCTCGTACGGCGTGCTCGACCCGAATTCGGCCTCGGACTCCGACCTGTGGATCGCCTACGACCTGCTGCAGGCGGGGCGCCTGTGGCACGACACCGGCTATACGCAGCTCGGCGAGGCGCTGGCCGCGCGCATCGCGCATGACGAAGTGGCGAGCCTGCCCGGCCTCGGGCCGATGCTGCTGCCGGGACCGCAGGGCTTCAGGGACGGCAACGTCACACGCCTGAATCCGAGCTATCTGCCGCTGCCGGTGCTGCGCGCGCTCGCGCACGACGTGCCCGACGGCCCGTGGGGCAAGCTCGCCGAGAACGCCTGGCGGTTCGTCAAAACCGTCTCGCCGCAAGGCTTCGCGCCCGACTGGGCGGCCTGGCAGAGCGGTCAGTTCGCCGTCGATCCGAAAAACGGCGACGTCGGCAGCTACGACGCGATCCGCGTCTATCTGTGGGCCGGCCTCGCCGCGCCTGCCGATCCGCTCGCGAAGCCGTGGCTCGCGGCGCTCGGCGGCATGCGTGCGAAGGTCGCGCAGAACGGCTTCCCGCCCGAGAAGGTTTCGTCCACCACCGGCGCGGCAAGCGGCGAAGGCCCGCTCAGCTACTGGGGCGCGCTCGCGCCGTACTTCAAGGCGCTTAACGACGAGCACGGCCTCGGCCTCGCGCGCACGCGGCTCGCCGCGCTCGACGCGAGCGTGCCGGGCCGCGAGCCGGTTTACTACGATCGTGTGCTGGGGCTGTTCGGCACGGGATTCATCGACGGCCGCTACCGCTTCGACGCAGCCGGCCGTCTCGTGCCCGCCTGGAGACACGCATGCGACTGAACGCGCTCGCCCTGTCATTGCGCGCCGCGCTCGTCGCCGGTGCGGTCTGTTGTGTGGCCGCCGCCGCGCCGGATGCGCTCGCGCAGGCGTCCAAAGATCCTCTCGCCGTACTGATCGATCAGGGCAAGTACTGGCAGTCGCATCAGCGCGGCGACCTCGCCGAGCAGGCGTGGCAGAAGGTGCTCAGCATCGATCCGAAGCAGCCCGACGCGCTCTTCGGCATGGGCATCGTGCTCGCCGACCGCAAGGACGGCGCCGGCGCGCAGCAGTATCTGGCGCGCCTGAAGGCGGTCGCGCCGAACTATCCGAATCTCGACGAACTGGGCCGCCGGCTCGGCGAAACCAGCCCGCGCGACCAGACCATCAACGACGCGCGCCGGCTCGCGCAAAGCGGCCAGAACGCCAACGCGGTGCGCGAATATCAGCGCGCGCTCGCCGGCAAGCCGGCCACGCCCGAGTTGCAGCTCGAGTACGACCAGGCGCTCTCGGCCACGCCGCAGGGCTGGGACGAAGCGCGCCGCGGGCTGGAACAGCTCGCGCGCGACAACCCCAGCGACCCGCGTTACGCGCTCGCGTTCGCGCAGCATCTGACCTATCGCGACGTCACGCGGCGCGACGGCATCGCGCGCCTGCAGAAGCTCGCGGGCGACACCTCGGTCGGCGCGGCCGCCAGAAAGAGCTGGCGCCAGGCGCTCCTGTGGCTCGACGCGCGGCCCTCCGACGCGGCGCTCTATCAGTCGTATCTGCAAACCGCCGGCGACGACGCCGCCGTCAAGGCGCGCTTCGATTCGATGGTGCAGCAGGACAGCGCGGCGCGCGCCCGCGCCCAGGAAAACGCCGCCGTCGACGCGCGCGGCCGCGTGATCGCCGACGGCTTCGCGGCGCTCGACCGCAACGACGTCGCGACCGCGCGCGCGAAGTTTTCGTCGGTGCTGGCGACGAACCCGAACGACACCGACGCGCTCGGCGGCATGGGCATCGCCGCGCTCAAGCAGGAGCGTTTCGCCGAGGCACGCACCGATCTCGAACGCGCCTCGCGCAACGGCAATCCGGCGCGCTGGAAAACCGCGCTCGACAGCGCGACCTACTGGACCTACACGAGCGACGCGATCGGCGCGCGCAGCAACGGCGAGTTCGCGAAGGCGAAGTCGCTGTTCGAGCGCGCGATCGCCCTGAATCCCGCCGACGTCACCGCCCAGGTGCAGCTCGGCGAAATGCTGCTCGCGAACGGCGACCCGGCCGGCGCCGAGCAGGCCTACCGGATGGCGCTGCGCCGCCAGGCCGACAACCCCGATGCGATTCGCGGGCTCGTCGGCGCGCTGGCCGCGCAGGGCCGCGGCGACGAAGCCTTGCAGTTCGCCAATCAGTTGAACGCGGAACAGCAGTCGAAGGTCGGCGGCGTCGACCGTCTGCGCGGCGAAGCGCAAGCGGCGCAGGCGCGCGCGGCCGAAGCGCGCGGCGATCTCGGCAGCGCGCGCAGCCTGTTCGAGGACGCGCTGCTCAACAAGCCCGACGACCCGTGGCTGCGGCTCGACCTCGCGCGCATCTACGTGCGCGAGGGGGCGGTCGCGAACGCGCGCAGCATGATGGACGGCCTCGTCGCCGCGCATCCCGAGATGACCGACGCGCTCTACGCGAGCGCGCTGCTCTGCGCCGAAACGCAGGACTGGTCGACCGGTCTCGCGCAGCTCGAGCGCGTGCCGGCCGCGCAGCGCACCGCCGCGATGACGGCCTTGCAGCATCGGCTGTGGGTGCATCAGCAGGCCGAGCTCGCGACGCGCATGGCGCGCAGCGGTCAAATGCAGCAGGCCGTCGCGACGCTGCGCGCGGCCGAGCCGCTGGCCGGCAACAGCCCCGAGCTGATCGGCGTGATCGCCGGCGCGTACCAGCAGGCCGGCGATCCGGCCCGCGCGCTCGGCCTCGTGCGCGGCGCGATGAACGCGGCGCCCGGGAACACCGATCTGCTGCTGCAATACGCCGGCATTCTCTCGGCGACTGGGCAGCAGGCCGAACTCGGCATGGTGATGCGCCGTCTGCAGACGCTGCAGTTGACGCCGCAGCAGCGCGTCGACTTCGGCAATCTCAATGTCGGCATCGTCGTGCGCCAGGCCGATGCGGTGCGCCAGCGCGGCGACCTCGCAAGCGCCTACGAAGTGATCGCGCCGTGGCTCGCCGCGATGCCCGACAACCCCGATCTGCAGGCTGCGCTCGGCCGCATGTACGCGAGCGCCGGCGACGACCGCAACGCGCTCGCGAGCTACCGCGTCGCGCTGCAGCGCCGCCCCGACGACCTGAACCTCGTGCAGGCGGCGATCTCGGCCGCCTCCGGCGCGAAGCAGTTCGGCTACGCCGAGGGACTCGCGAAGCAGGTGCTCGCCGCCGCGCCCAACGATCCGGGCGTACTCGCCACGGTCGGCCGCATGTATCGCGCCGAGGGCAAGCTGTCGCTCGCGTCGACCTATCTGCAACGCTCGCTCGTCGCGGCCAATACGCCGCTTGCGGCAAGCGCGCCCCGCAACGGCGCGGCCGGCAACGTGCCGCGCGGCTGGGAAGCGGCGATGCGCCAGATCGGCGCGACGCCGCTGCCGGGCACCAATCCGTTCGAAGGCAAAACGGCGCTCGCCGGCTCGACCGATGCCGCCGACGCCGCGCAAGCCGCGCCTCCGTTCTCCAACACGCAGTCTTCCTTGCCGACGCAGACCGTGCCGAACTATCTGCCGCCTCCTCAGCCCGCGCCGTATGTTGCACCGTACGTTGCGCCTTATAACGCGCCTTATAACGCGCCGTATAGCGCACCTGCCGCGCCCTATGCGGCGCCCGCGCAGGCTTATCCGAATCCCGCGCCGTACGGCGCGCCCCGCTCGGACGCCGAACTCGGCGGCTATGGGCAGGAAGCTTATGGATCGAGCCAGTCGGGCGCGCCGTTGCAGCCTTATCCGGGCCAGGGACAGGCTCAGGGTGCGATGCCGCCGTTGCCGCAGCAGCCGTACAACGCGGGCTATGCGCAGCAGCCACAGCCTTATCCGCAGCAACCGTATCCGCAACAGCAGCAACCTTACGGACAACAGCCTTACGGCGCGCAGGACGGCTACTACGCGGCGACGCCGTGGCCGATGTCGCCGGCGGCACGCGAAGCGCAGGCCAATGCCGGATCGATGCAGCCTTATGCGCCGGCACGCACGGCCACGAACCCGGCGCGCGGCAGCGCGAAAAAGAGCCCGGCGCAAACGCGCCGCAATGTGCCGGCGTATGCGCAGCAACAGCAGGGTTACGCGCCGCAGCCCTATCAGCCGTACCAGCCTTATCCGCAACAGCCGTACGGACAGCAGCCGTATCAACCCTACCCGCAGCAGTATCCGAACCAAGGCTATTACGCGCAGCAGCCCTATATTCCGCAGCCGCCGACCGGCTACGCGCAACCGTACTATCCGCCCGGCACGCAACCCGCCAACCCGCAGCCGAACGTCGCGAACGCGCAGACGCTCGGCGTTGCCGAAGAGCTCGCGCAGGTCAACCGCGAGCAGGCCAGCACCGTGTCGGGCGGCCTCGTGTTCCGCAATCGCTCGGGCGAGGACGGGCTGTCTTCGGTCACCGACATCGAGGCGCCGATCCAGGGGCGCATCAAGGCCGGCAACGGTCACGTCGTCGTCACGGCGACGCCCGTCACGCTCGACGCGGGCACCGCCTCGACCAGCACCTCGACGCTCGCGCGCTTCGGCTCGGGGCTGTCCACGCCGGGCGGCGCGACCAACGCGGTCGCCGGCAACAACACCTACGGCAGTCAGACCGCGAGCGGCGTGGGCCTCTCGGTCGGCTACGAGAGCCGCAGCATCAGCGGCGATATCGGCGTGACGCCGATCGGCTTCCGCGAGACCAACATCGTCGGCGGCGCGCAGTACAACGGCGGCATCACCGACAAGGTCTCGTACTCGCTCGCCGTCGCGCGGCGCGCGGTGACCGACAGCCTGCTGTCCTACGCGGGCGCGCGCGATTCGGGCGCGGGCCTCGAATGGGGCGGCGTCACCTCGACCGGCGGGCGCGCCGCCCTCGCCTGGGACGACGGCACGAGCGGCCTCTACGTGAACGCGGGCTACCAGTACTACAGCGGCAACAACGTGCCGAGCAACAACGCGATCAAGGGCGGCGGCGGCGTGTATACGCGCCTGCTGAAGGATGCGGACCAGACGCTCACGGTCGGCGTGAACACGACGTTGATGGGCTACAACCGCAACCTGTCGTACTTCACGTACGGCCAGGGCGGCTACTTCAGTCCGCAGCAGTACGTGATCCTGAATCTGCCGGTCGAATGGACCGGCCGCGAAGGACTGTTCACCTACGACGTGAAGGGCTCGATCGGCGTGCAGCACTATCGCCAGGACGCGTCGAACTACTTCCCGACCGACCCGACCCGCCAGGCCACGGCGGCCGCGTTCGCGAACTCGCTCGGCAACCTCGACAGCAACGCGGTCTACCCGGGCCAGAGCAAGACCGGCGTGTCGTATTCGATCAGCGCGGTGGGCGAATATCAGCTCGCGCCACAGCTCGCGTTCGGAGCCACCGCTTCGCTCGGTAATGCTTATGAATATCGCGAGTGGCTTGCGGCCGTCTACGTGCGCTACAGCTTCAGCAAGCAGACGGGCTTGCAGCCGTTCCCGCCGACGCCGCTCACGTCGCAGTATCTGTCGCTGTCGAATTGATGGCGTTGAGGGATGTGCGCCAGGGTGAGCGGTCGGGATTGAACCCGGCCGCTCACGCTCACGGGCTTAGAACTTGGTGTTGATGCCGATCCGGGCCAGCGCCTGCGTGGCGCCGCTGGAAGCGCCGTTCGGATCGAGCACGCCGTTGATCTGCGCGTTCGCGCCGCTATTGGCGCGCTGATAAACCCCGGCGACGTAAACGAGCGTGCGTTTGGAAAGCGAATATTGCAGCGCCGCGGACACCTGATGCGCGTGATTGTCGTCAAGCTCCGCATTACCCTTCATATAGGCATAGCTTGCGCCGAGCGATAACGCAGGCGTGATCTGGTACACGCCACCCGCCTGCCCCATCCAGATGCCGCCGCCGTTGATGGAATTGCGCACGGTCGTGAACAGCACCTTGGTCGTGAAAGCGCCGAAGACATAGCGAGTCCCGACGCCCCAGTTCCGCACACTCGTTCCGGCCACGCCGCCTACGGGCCCGTACTTCTCGTTGGTGTACGCGGCGCCGATCGCGAACGGTCCATGGGCATAGTTCAGTCCCGCGCTGACCGTGTTGTTGGCGCCGATAGAGCCGGCAATGTTGCCGAATCCATACATCGCTCCACCGGTGAATCCGCCCAGATTCGCGCTCGTATACTTCACCGAGTTAGCCACGCGATTGCTGCCCGCGACCCTGTCCCAGTCGAATGCACCGGTGGGATTGTCCGGAATCGCCAGCTTCTGGAACGGACCGTTGCGAGCGCCATAGAGACCGGCCAGGTCCATCGCCGTATCGACGCTGCCGAATAGCGAGTCCACCATGAAATCGTACTGATTGCCGAGCTTGATGCTGCCGAACCTGTCGTTCTGCAGTCCCACATAGGCTTCGCGGGCAAAAATTCCACCGCCGATCATCGCCCCGCTGCCGAGCGAGAACTGATTGACAAGGCGGAATATCGCGTGATTGCCGCCGCCGAGGTCTTCGCTACCCTGCAGGCCGAACAGGTTCGGCGTGAAAATCCCGTCGTCGAACTTGAAGTTCTTGCTGCCTCCTTCGTTGCTCACGTAGGTGACGCCTGCGTCGATCAGGCCGAACAGGTTCACGCTGCTTTGCGCGGAAGCGCCCGTGGCGACCGACGCCAGCGCCAGCATACAGATAGACTTTTTCATTCGATCTCCAATGTCTCCAAGTTATCTGGTTTTCCAGAAGCTTTTATTTTTGTTACGTCATACTGATCTTTTTGATGCCTCCTTGTGCCCGACGCACGCGGCGAGAGCGTAAACATCCTCTGTCTTGCCGGACAGGCACGGCCATCCTGGATGGCCGTGCCGCCAGCCTGCGCGGATCGACGCGCTTATATCGATCTGAACAGCGGGCTTTTCGCGAGCGCTTCCGCGCCGTCCGCATTGCTGAGGAACTTCTCCGTATAGATGTCGCGTTCGAACAGTTGCCCTTGCATCAAGGCTCGGATCGACGCTTCGATCATGACGGGCGGCCCGCACAGATACGCCTTGTGGCCGCGAAAATCGCCGGCGAAATGCGCCTTGGCCGCCTCGTGGACAAAGCCGCGATAGCCGTCCCATGCGCTGTCGGCTGCCTCGTTCGAGAGCGCCGGCACGTAAGTGAAATTCGCGTGGCGCTTGGCGAGATCGAGAAACTCGTCGTGGTAGTACAACTCCAAGCGATCGCGTGCGCCGTACACGAGCGTGATCGGCCGCGTATCGCCCTGCTCCAGCAGATCGAGCAGCATCGAGCGCGGGCTCGACAAGCCCGAGCCGCCGGCAATCAGAATCACCGGTTGCGGGTCCGAGGCGCGTACGAAGAAGCGCCCGAACGGTCCGCTAAAACGCAGCTCGTCGCCGGGCTTCAGTGCTTCGTGCAGATAGCCGGTGCCCTTGCCGCCGGGCACGCGCCGCACGTTCAACTCGATCAGCGTCGACGATCCCGGCTTGCCGGCCAGCGAAAACGCACGCGGCATGTCCTCCCCCGGAATCTGCACGTTCACGTACTGCCCGGCCTGGAACTCGATGCCCTCGCCGTCCAGTTCGACGAAGATGCCTTTGATCGTCGGCGTCAGATCGACGCTGTCCTTCACGCGGCCCGCAAAGTCCTGCACCGGATAGTGGCGCGCGTCCGGGTCTTCGTCGATATCGGCTTCGATCGTCAGATCCGATTGCGCGGTCGCGCAGCATGCGAGGCACTTGCGTTCGTCGCGCTCGAAATCCATCAGCGCGAACGGCGACGCGTTGCCGTGCTCGATCTCGCCATCGACAACCTGCACCTTGCACGTCGCGCACAAACCGTGGCAGCACGCATGCGGCAGCCACACCCCGGCGCGCAGGCAGGCGTCGAGAATGGTCTGGTCTTCGCGAATCTCGATGCTGTGACCGATTGGCTCGATGGTTAGCTGATAACTCATGTCAGCATCTCCCTTTCATCGTTACAGGAATCCTCGGCCTAGCTGCACGAGCCGTGAATACCGGTCAGGCCCGACGTGCGAAAGCGGATCACCGACTTGTGCCGCAGGCCGTTTTCTTCGAGCGTGCGATCGAACGCCGGCGTGAAACGCTGGTTCGAGCTGAACCATTCGATTTCGTCGAGCTTGACCTTCTCCCAGTCGGGATGCGCCGAGTAGATGCCCGGCAGCACGTCGTTCGCGAGCGTCGCGAACGTCATCGACGGCGACACCGGAATGCAATGCGGTGCACAGAACATCAAATGATCTTCCCAGCCGATAAACAGCAGCCGGTTGCCGTGAAAGTTTTCCTCACGGTCTTTCACTTCGCCCTGGTAGCCTTCATTGAGTGCAATAACTGACATGGTGTATCTCCTTCTGATTCAATCGGCGCGGGCCAGCGTCACGCGGCCTGCGCGGCCGCTGTGTCCTGCGCATTCGCCGCGGCGCTTTCCGCGGTTTCCTCGCCGCCGTGACTCGGCTTGCCGGTCCAACGCAGCCAGTTCTTCCGGTCGGGCGAATCCTCGAACTCGTGGCCGTCCTCGCCGACGTTGATGTGGTAGTAGCGCAGTACTTCGGCAAGCGGATTGAAGTCGGCCGCGCTCGGGTCCGCGTCCGGCTCGAAACAGTTGCCCTGGTAGATCTGATGCACGGGCAACCACGCCTGCACGTATTTCTCCGGCTCGTTGTCGAAGATGTCCTTGCAGCCGTCCGAGCAGAAGTGGTACTTGTTGCCGAGATAGTCGCTTTCGCGGTAGCAGATCTTGGTCGGATCGTCGGGCTCGGTGAAGGCCATCGGAATCTGGCAGATCTGGCACAGCATCGGCAGCGTGTTGTTGTAGAAGCGCTTGCCCTGTTTCTGCTGCTCGCGCCAGTACTCGAAACGCGGCCGGTAGAGTTTGTCGAAGGTGGCCGGATATTTTTCGGCGAGCCACGCCATTTCGTCGTCGGACGGAATCCACGTATGCATCGCCGCCGCATGCGTGTAGTTGTAGAAAATGCCCCACGCCTCGTGCGAAATGCGGTCCTTTTCCTTGGCCGCGACCTCGTGATACTTCGGCATGCGAATGCCGTAGCGTTCGAGATCATGGAACAGCGCGCCGCCGTTCTTCTCGAAGTAGGTTTCCCACGCTTCCTGCCACGACATGATGCGCTTGGGCAGCATGTAGTCCATCATCATCGCGACGAGCGTGAGCAGGCGGTAGCCGCGCCAGAACCATTTGTCGACCCACTTCTGGATGATCGGCACGTTGCCCGGGTCCTGTTCGAGCAGGAACTTCACGACTTCGAGGCCGAGCGTCATATGGCGCGACTCGTCCGATTGCGCGGAAAAGCCGAACGTGACCGTCGCCATGTCGCCGTTGAATGCGGCGCCCGACATGAACGGCATGAACAGCAGATTGGTCAGCACGTATTCGAACGAGAACGAGATCGCGGTGACGAACTCGAATGGGCCGGCACTCATCGCGTCTTCGAAATACGACTTCGGCACCGACAGATACCAGACCCGGTCGTGCATGTGCTTGAAGTCGTGGAAGCCGTTGAAGAACTTGTTGTAGTGGCTGATCGTGTGGACCTGCGTCTGCGCGTGGCGCAATTCGTCGATGGCCTGCATCTGGCAGGCAATCCGCGCGCCGGCGCCGCGGAAATTGCGCCCGGCCAGCGCGAAGCCGCGGTGCGCGGCATATTCGAGCGGACTCACGCCGGTCAGAAACAGCTTCAGCGCATTGATATAACGCGGGTCGGTCACGTTGAACTGGCCGTTGTTCTGCTGGAACGCGTCGATGATCGCGTAGAGCTTGCGTTCCTTTTCGCCCTGATACTTCCAGTAGGCGTCCATGGTCAGACGGAACGGGTCTTCCCATTTGTCCCAGTCGTGGACCTTGATGCCTTCGAAGCGGTCGTACGGAAAAATTTCATCCATCGGCTGATAGGTGGTCTCCCAGCCGAGGCCGCGCGTCAGCATCGCGTAGTTTTCCTTGATGCTCAGTTTTTTCGGTGCTGCGTTCGTGGTGCTCATCGTGTATCTCCCATATCGATCGGAGCCAGCGCTTCAGCGCTGACTCCGATGCGATTCATCGTGCCCGTTCAGGCCTTCCATTCAAGAATGAATTCGTCGTCGGTCTCGTCGATATTGCCGCCGAGCGAGATCAGATTGAGTTGCAACTCGCGCAGATCGAATGCGCGGCCGATGCGCTCCTCGATCGACTCGCGCCGGATTACGAGCCGGCCGACCGCGTCGATCTTGACCATCGCCGGAAACGCGTTGACCACCGCATGCGGGTTGTCCGCTTCGATCGCCTCGATGATCGGACGCGAATCGTCGTTGGTCTGAAACGCGATAAAGACGGAATCAGCCATGCTGGGTCTCCTGGGCCGGTTGTTGCGCCGCGAGCGGCACGCCCTGCTTGCGCACGCGCGCATCGAATGCCTCGGCGATCTCGCGCAAGGCGGCATCGGCGGCTTCGCCGCCCAGTGCTTCGAGCGCGAGCGGCCGCAAGGCATCGAGCACACGCGCTTGCCACTTCGCGACCCACTGGCCGAGCAGCGCGGCGTTTTCCGCGGACTCCGACGCTGCGGTCTTCAACGTCGCATCGACCCAGCGGCTCGTCTCGTCGAACCATGCGCTCGCGAACTCGTTCAGCATGCCGAGCGCCGCGCCGTATTCGCGCGACAGACGCGCGTCGATATGGCGATACACGAGCGGATACAGCAAGCCGTCGAGCACGACGTTCTGCGCGACATAGGTCTCGAACCAGTCCTTCACGACCATCGTGTCCTCGGCCACGCGGCGCAGGCCTTGCCACATCGGATCGTCGAGCCACCGCTGTTTGCCCTCGACAAGCGAGGTGCCCGCATTGCCGTCGAGCAGCAGGCCGATACGCGAGAGGTACTGCGCGATACCGAGCCGGTCCATCGAATGGAACATCGTCGCCTGCGTGATCGCCGTGCCCCAGCCGTAGCCGGTCACGAAGCAGTTATTCGTATTGGCGGCCCATTCGACGTGGCGCAGCGGCACCATCAAGGCGGCGATACGCGCTTTCGCGTCGTCGGGCAGATCGCTGAAAAGCCGGCGGCGCGTCACGAACTCGATGTTCTTTTCCATCGTGTCCTGCTGCCGCGCCCGCGCGATCGTGTAGGCACCGTAGTAGTACTGGCGCGGGTCCTTGAACGCGTACCAGTCGTTCATCACGATCGCGGTGCGGCCCTTGTCGTAGAGCGCAAGGCCGGGTTCCCACAGCGGCCGGTAGTGAAAGTTGGTTTCGGGCTGCAATTCCAGCGTCGCTTCCTGGTAGCGCGAAGCCGGCTTGTCCGCGCCGAGCCGTCTCGCGACATGCGAGAAGGTCTGTCGGATCTGCTGGACCGAGGATGTTTTGATGTCGATCTGCATGGAGCAATCTCCTTTGTTCATTGTCTGTTGCAACGCGCGGGCCCTTGCCCGCGCGTCATTCGGCAAGACCCGGCTGTCCGTAGCGCCACTTGAGCTGTTCGAGGTCCAGCGCCTCGGCTTCGTCGTCGCTCAGATGGAACACGCGATGGGTCGCGCAAAAGGACTCGTAGTCCGGTGCGCTCATCACGAGTTCGACGCTCAGGCCCGGATCGCCGATCGAAAAATCGAACTCGACGAAACCGTCGTCGCGACGTTCCCGGACGCGGACATAGCGCCGCGTCACGTCGAAATCTCGCGGCACGGGTTCGGCCGGGGGGTGATGCAGGGGCATCGCTCTCTCCTCATGGTTCTGCGTTGTGCTTCACTGCACGCTTTCATCAAAATGCATAGCAGCGCGCCTATTCATGCAATGGCCATGCCAACGCGTGCCTGAAAGCCGCCCGGCGCGCGGCGAAAGGCGCACAATCCCTTGTGAATCAAGGGAAAAACGCGCGAAAAAAATTTCCGGGACGAAGGCGGCAAGCGCCGTGCGCCGCGTGGCGTTAGATCAAATGATCGAAATCGCCCCGTTGCGAGCGTGATAAAGCCGATCAAATCGGCATACGGGAACACCCGGGGCGTGCCGACCTGCGATTCTCGATGCAGCCATGCGCGCGGCATTGCATACTGACGGCCGGCACCTGCCGGCGAAAAACTCATGCAGTCGTTGGAGAAGAATTGCGATGGTCACCCGAATCAAGTCCGCGGAGCATCCGCACATGTCGATGGTCTCGCCGAAAGGCGCCTGCGTGGACAGCCTGCGCTATCCCGACATCGCGGATCTCATGTCGCGCCTGCACTTCTCGCCTGGCGACGGGCGCATCTGGCTCGGCGATCAGCGCATGCTGCTCGTGCATGCGGGCTCGGTCGGCGCGATGCGGCGCGAGCTGATCGACAGTCTCGGCCTCGACGCGGCGCGCGGCCTGCTCACGCGCATGGGCTACAACTCGGGCGCGCGCGACGCGGAACTCGCGCGCAAGGCGCGCCCCGACAGCTCGATCACCGAGATGTTCGCGGTCGGCCCGCAACTGCATATGCTCGAAGGCGTGACCGTGGTCGAGCCGGTGCGGCTCGAACTCGATGTCGAAAAAGGTCAGTACTACGGCGAATTCGTCTGGAAGAACTGCGCGGAAGACGAGGAGCATATCCGCACCTACGGCATCGGTGCGGAGCCGGTCTGCTGGACGCAGATCGGTTATGCGTCCGGCTATACGAGCGTATTCATGGGGCGTCCGATCGTCTATCGCGAGGTCGAGTGCCGCGCGCTCGGACAACCGCAATGCCGGATCGTCGGCAAGCCGGTCGAGGAATGGGGCGACGAAGCCGCGGACGATCTGCGTTTCATGCAGGCGCAGTCGTTTACGCAGGGGCTGTCGGCGGGCGCGGCGAAACGTGACATACAACGCGACATGCCGCACGACACGCAACATGACGCGCGGCGCGAAGCGAAGGGCAATGCGAACCTCGCCATGTTCGGCGACACGCGCCCACCCACGCCCACCGCGTTCGACGACGACAACATGGTCGGCGCATCGCCCGGCTTCAACGCGGTCTGCCATATGATCCGGCGCGTCGCGAACACGCGCGCGACCGTGCTGTTTCTCGGCGAGAGCGGCGTCGGCAAGGAAGTGTGCGCGCGCACGCTGCATCGGATCAGCGGCTGCGGCAACGGCCCGTTCGTCGCGGTCAACTGCGCGGCGATTCCGGAAGCGCTGGTCGAGTCGGAACTGTTCGGCGTCGAGCGCGGCGGCTTCACCGATGCGACGCAAAGCCGGCCCGGCCGCTTCGAGCGCGCCGACGGCGGCACGCTGTTTCTCGACGAGATCGGCATTCTGAGCCTGACCGCGCAGGGCAAGCTGCTGCGCGCGCTGCAGGAAGGCGAGATCGAACGGGTTGGCGATACGCAGACGCGCCGCGTCAACGTGCGCGTGATCGCGGCCACGAACCTCGATCTGAAGGACGAGATTCGCGCGGGCCGCTTCCGGGAAGACCTGTATTTCCGCCTCAACGTGTTTCCGATTCGCGTGCCGTCGCTGCGCGAGCGGCGCGAGGATCTGCCGGTGCTGCTCAATCACATGCTGCACAAGTATCGCGAACGTCATGCGCGCGACGTGACCGGCTTCACGGGCCGCGCGCTCGACGCGCTGCTGAGCTACGGCTGGCCCGGCAATATCCGCGAGATGGAGAACCTCGTCGAGCGCGGCGTGATTCTTGCGCCCGACGGCGGCGCGATCGACATCGGCCATCTGTTCACGAGCGGCGAAACGATCGACGCGCAGATGTTCGGCCTCGGCATCAACGGCTCGTTGACGCCCTCGGACTCGTTGCTCGATCAGAAAGCGGCCGCCGATGGCGAGGTCGAACGCGTCGTCAGAAAAGTGAATGACCTGCTGATGGGCGCGAGCGGCGAGATCGAGCCGACTTCGCTCGACGATATCGAAACCGCGCTGCTGAAAAGCGCGGTGCAGCGCGCGCAGGGCAATCTGTCGGCGGCCGCGCGCACGCTCGGGATTACGCGTCCGCAGCTCGTCTACCGGTTGAAGACCCGGGGGCTGCGGGTATAGGCCAGGAGCGGGCGAAGAACGAACGAAGAGCGAACGACGCGTCGACCCGCGGCAGGCGCCGGCCGGGTTTGCGACCTGGATCACGACCTGGGTTGCGGCCTGAGTCATGGCCTGGGTTGCAACCCGGGGCGCGTCCCGGGCATCCGGCACGCATTGCGCGAATTCCCGGACCCGCTAGAATCGTGGCGTTCTGGCGCCGGGGATTCGACCATGAAAAACAACGGACGATTGATCGCTTGCTTCCTGGCGTGCGCGCTGCTCGCGGGCTGCGCGAACGACCCGCCGAGCGCGGCGGACAACCTCCCCACCCGCCCCGCGCAGCAGGTGCTCGATCATTGTCTCGCGATACTCGCGCCGGCCGGCATGCCGCCCCCCGCGCCGGACAGTCTCAACGAGTCGCAGTGGTCGCGCTATGTCGGCTGCGCCATCGGCGCCAATCTGCATGCCCCGAGCGATCAGGTGCGCGACAACCCCGAAGCGCTCGTCGAAGTGCGGGTGGCCCCGAACGGCGAGATCAGCGCGATCCAGCTGCTCGGCAGCAGCGGCAACGCCGCATGGGACCACGCAGTCGATCGCTCGATCGGAGCGACGCCCGCGCTGCATCCCGCGCCGGCCGGTCATCGGGTCAGCAGAATGGTCCTGCATTTCAAGCCCGTCCCGCAGGGACTCGGCATGCCCTCCGCAGCCGGTCTCAGCGACGAGAGCCACTGGTCCCGGCATCAATGCATCTGGGTCAGCGGCATGCATTCGTGCAATTGACGCGCGGTTAAGTGCGCAGTTAAGCGCGCGGTCAAACACACCCTTGAAGCGACGCAATTGAAGCGCCATGAATCACCCCATGCAAAGGGCCATGACCCGCATGCGGCAACGCTACCATCATCGGCGGCAAAGCAATTCGCCGTTCAACGGGTAAAACCGCAGCCAAATCCAGCACTGGAAGCAACGCGCCAAACCGTAAGATCGAGACGACCTGTCAGTTGAACGTTGGACGGCATGCTAGATCTTCCTCTTTCCGATGACGCGTGGGCGCGTATCAGCCACCTGTTCCAGCAGGAGCCGAAGAAGCGTTCCGGACGACCGTCGCGCCCGCCGCGCGAAATCGTGAACGCGATCCTGTGGATCATGACGCGCAACGAAAAATGGCACCGTTTGCCGGCGACGTTTCCGCCGTCGCAGACCTGCTACCTCAAATGGCTGCAATGGCGGCGCTCGGGCCTCATCGCGCGGCTTCTCGACGAGCTCGAATTGACCGGGCAGGTCGCCCTGTCGGAAGCACCGGAAGCGTCGGCAGCCGACGCATAAAGTCTGCGCGGCTGCAAAACGAAGCGAAACGCAGCGCGGCTGATCGCGGCTGATCGATCCGCACGCAGCCTTGCTGCGCGGCGCACCGCGTTCACGCGCTTTTCCTCGTACCGCCGGCGGCAATGCGGCTTATATTGATGTCAGGAGCACTCGCGCTTTGCCCTGCCGGTACGGCGCGATCTGTATCGGCAACGCGCGCGCGGGTATGATGCCGAACGCGTCCCGCTCCGGCCCAGGACGCCACGCAGCGGCGACGCGCCAGCGTCGTGATCGCCGTGACCGCCGTGACCGCTCCTTAAGCCGCATTTTTCGTCGCGAGAACCATCATGTCTGCCCAACACGACAAAGCTTCCGGCTCGAGCACCCCGCCGAACGAGGCGAAGCACAAGCCGCTGTCCCTGACCGCGCGCAATCTCCTGATGGTCGCCATCGGCCTAGTAACGTTCGCGATCGTGTCGGGTGTCGTGCTCTACAACCCGATCATGTACGGCGACGAGATTCCGAACTTCGGCATCATCCTGATGCTGACCGTGCCGGTCATCGCCGGTGTCGCGTTTCGCGTCGGCATCGACGCGTGGCTCGACCGCAAGTGAGCCGCGCGGCTCCGGCAAGCCGCGCGAAACTCATCGCCCCTCTCGGCGCGGCGTAGCAGCGTGACGTGACGGCACGGCCGCTGCGTCACGCACGCGCCACCGGCAACACGACCCATACTTCGAGCCCGCCGCCTTCGCGCGCATGAAACTGCAGACTGCCGCCATGCAGCCGCGCGATCCGCTCGACAATCGACAGCCCCAGCCCCGTACCGCCGCTGTGCGCACGCGCATTGCGGCCGCGCTGGAACGGCGCCTTGAGCTTCTCCAGTTCCGCCGCCGACAAACCCTTGCCCCGATCGCCGACCGCGACCGTCAGCGCGTCCCGGGTCGCCCACGTACGCACCGCGAGCCCCGAGCCGCCGTAGACGATGGCGTTCTGCATCAGGTTCATCAGGAGCCGCATCATGCCGATCGGACGATAGGCGATGGCCGGCAGCGTCCCGAGCGACAACTCGAACGCGTGCCCGAGCCCGGCGAAATCGCCGGCGAGCCGTTCGATCAGCGCGTTCAGATCGCCGGCTTGCGCTTCCTCGCGCTCGCCGCTGCCCGCGTAGTCCATGAACTGCTGCAGGATCGTCTCGATCTGGTCCAGATACGACTCGGCCGCGATCACGAAGCTGCTGTCGCCGCCTTGCGGCATCGCCATGGCCATCGAAAGACGCAGCTTCGTGAGCGGCGTGCGAATGTCGTGCGAGATGCCCGCGAGCATCAGCGCGCGGGTCGCCTCGGCTTCCTGTAACGCCCGCGTCATCTGATTGAAAGCGCTGCCCACTGCGGCGATTTCGCTGGGGCCGTCGGTCGGCAACGGCGCGGGCGTTTCACCGGCGCTGACGCGGCGCGCGGCCCGCGTCAGTTCGCGCAACGGCTCGTTCAGATGCAGCTGGATCGCATAGCCGGCCAGCGCCGCCAGCACGCCGAGGCCGAGCGACAGCAGGATCGCCGCTTCGAGCCCGCTGCCCTGCGCGTCCTCGGGAATCGGCAACGCGATCCAGTACGGGGCGGCCGGCATCCTGCCGGAAACATGGTCCGATGCATGGCTCGAAGCATCACCCGAGGTATGGCCCGAAACATGGCCCGCAGCATCGGCCAAAGAAGAACCGCCCGCCCCGCCCACCGGTGCATGCATGCGAATCCACAAGCGCTGCGCGCCCTCGGTCTGCCAGCGCGCAGGCATGTCGGCGGGCAGATGCTTGCGCAGACTGTCGAGAAACACGCCGCGCTGATAGTTGCGATATGCGCGCATGAGACTCGGCCGCGGCGCGGCGTCGGCCTCGGGCGGCAACTGCTCGCGCGCGTCGAGGCGCGCGCTCAGCACGGCGCGCGCGGCCGGCGGCGTGGCCGCGAGCAGGCTGTCGCGCGTCGTCACGTAGGTGGCGAACACGGCCGCCGCGCGCTCGACGCGCGGCCGCTGCACGTAATGCAGCAGCACGCCGATCGAGCAAACCTGGCTCAGCATCACGAGTGCGATCAGCAAGGCAATGTTGCGCGCGAGCAGCGTCCTCGGCAGCGCCCGCTGCCAGAGCGCGCGCGTCATGGTTCGACGTCGGCGGCGAGCATGTAGCCGACGCCCCACACGGTGCGGATGAAACGCGGCTTGGCCGGATCGTCCTCGACGATCTGCCGCAGCCGCAGCACCTGCACGTCGATGCTGCGATCGAGCGCGTCATGGTCGCGCCCGCGGGCGCGCGCGAGCAGATTGTCGCGGCTCACGGCACGATTCGGCGACGACGCGAGCGCGACGAGCAGCAGCATCTGCGCCGAATGAATCTCGAGCGGTTCGCCCGCGCGCCGCAGTTCCTGCTTGCCGACGTCGAGCGTGAAGTCGCCGAAACGCACACGCTGCGAGGTCACGGTAACATCGCCCGCGGCCATCTTCTGGCGCCGCAGCAGCGCGTTGATGCGCGCGACCAGTTCGCGCGGCAAGAACGGTTTCGCGAGGTAATCGTCGGCGCCGGTTTCGAGGCCGGTCACGCGGTCGAGCGGATCGCCCTTCGCGGTCAGCATCAGGATCGGCAGCGTCTCGCCTTGCGCGCGCAGCTTCGCGCAGATTTCGAGGCCGTCCTCTTCGCCGATCATCAGATCGAGTACGAGCAGATCGAACGGCTCGCGTTCGAGATAGCGGTACAGCCGCTTGCTGTCTTCGGCGGCGCGCACGTCGAAGCCGTGGCCGCGCAGAAAGCGCAGCAGCATGTTGCGCAGTTCGGCTTCGTCGTCGAGCACGATGATTCTGGCGGGGCGTTCCATGCGCAAGCTCCTCGTAGCGGGCGCCGGCTCGCGCCCTGCGCGACCGCTGCGACCTCGGCGACCCCGCCCCGGCCGCAACCGGCGCCGTTGAACCAGCATAGGACATGCGTCAGGCGCCCACGCCTCGTGAATTCCCGCTGTCCGAACGCAGGGAAGACAGCGCCAGCAGGACGGTTCGCACGATGTATTCAGCGCTACACGTAAAGCTTGCAGCGCTTTGCACTTTCTACCGTCACGCCTGCCGCGCCGACACCTGCTGCCGGGCGCGCTTGCCGTTGCCGCAATGGGCGGGAAGCCCTGCGCGCGGGCAGGAACGAAGTTTGCTACGTAACGCCGGTTCGCGCGGGGCTAACCACCCATTTCTTCCGGAACCCTCAGATGAGTTACCAGGATATCGATAAAGAAATCGCTCACCTCGAAATCGTCTTCAGCCTGATTTCCACGCGCGACCGTTTTCCGCTGTCGTACTGGCATCAACGGCTGCATGCGCTGACCCGTTCGTCGACGATGCTGCCGACGCAACGCCAACGTCTCGCGCAACTCGAAGCGACGCTGCGCTCGGTCGGCGCGACACGGAACCTGGCCGGCGCCAAAACGCGGCGGCCTCGCGGCCTCGGCTATGAACCTCCAAACACGCTCGTCCCCGACGCTTAAGCCGTTAGAATCCGCGCGCCGAGCGCCAGCACGAGTGCCGGCACCATCACGAACACGCCGGCCTTGAGGAACTTCGCGAAGCTCACGTCTTCGCCTTCGCGGCGAATCGCGTTGAGCCAGAGGATCGTGGCGAGCGAACCGGTAATCGACAGGTTCGGCCCGAGGTCGACGCCGATCAGCAGCGCATCGATCACGCGCTCGGGGCTGTGCGCCTGCAACACCGTCGAACTCGCGATCAGGCCGGCGGGCAGGTTGTTCATCAGGTTGCTGCCGAACGCGACGATTGCGCCGGCCCAGCCCGCCGCGGCCATTTCGTTGTGTTCGGTCGCGCGCCGCAACGCGGCCGCGAGCGTCGCAATCACGCCCGTGTGATCGAGCATCTCGACGAGCACGAACAGTGCGGCGACGAGCGGCAGCACGCTCCACGAGATTTCGCGGATCATCGGCAGCGGCGATTTGCGCTCCTTGATAAGCACGACGAGCGCGGTCAGCGTGCCGAGGATCGCGGTCGGCATGCCGAGCGGGATGTCGTACGCGGAGACCGTCAGCAACGCGGCCGCCGTCACCGCGATGCCCGCGAGCGCGACGCGCCCGCTCGCCGACAGCATCACCGCCTCGAGATTCGCCGCGCAGACGCCGGCCAGCGCCTCGCGCTGGGTCCAGCGCAGCATCACGAAGGTCGCGCCGATCGACAGCAGCGACGGCAGCGTGAAGCGCAGCATCCACGGCCCGAGCGGCGGCGTGTGATTGCCGTAGAGCACGATATTGGCCGGATTCGAGATCGGCAGCACGAAGCTCGCCGCATTGGCGACGAACGCGCAGACGAACAGCAGCGGCAACGGCGGCGTTTTCGCTTTCTTCGCGGCCGCGAACACGGCCGGCGTGAGCACGACCGCGGTCGCATCGTTGGAAAGAAACGCGGTAATCACGACGCCGACCAGGTACACGAGCACGAACAGCTTGCGCGGCGAGCCGCGCGCATGGTTGACCGCGAGCACCGCGACCCAGTCGAACAGCCCCTCGCGGCGGCCGACTTCCGAGAGCAGCATCATGCCGAACAGGAACAGATAGACGTCGCTGCCCTTGCCGATCGCCTCGACGGCGAGCGACACGGGCAACAGGCCGAGCGACACGAGCAGCAGCGCACCGGCGACGGCCCATACGGCCTCGGGCCATTTGAACGGCCGCGCGATGACTCCGGCGGTGGCAAGCGCGGCAATACCCCACGAAAGAAACACGGAATTCACGAAGTCGGCCCGGCTGAAGGGTTGCGCGGATTGTGCTTTGCCTGATACAACCCGCTTGTTGGGGTCACAAATTACCACAGCGCCTCGCCCGGCGCGCCAGGCTTTCAAAGCTGTCTTTCAAAGCCATTAGCGTCACGGCGACAACAATCTGTTTTCGCTCACCCGTCTATTCAGTTTCCATGGGTGTCCCTACTATCCGCACTGATGCGCGATCCCTCGCGCGCAACCGACACGACACGATGCCCACTCGACCTTCCGATGCCGTCCGCTACAACGGCGCGGCCATCGCGCTGCACTGGCTGATCGCGGCGCTGATCATCTGCGGTTTCTATATCGGCTGGATCATGACCGATATCCCCGGCTTTACGCCCACGAAGCTCAAGTACTTCTCGTGGCACAAGTGGATCGGCGTGACCGTCTTCGCGCTCGCGGTGCTCCGCGTGCTCTGGCGCGCTACGCACCGCGCGCCCGCGCTCGACGACGCGACACCCGGCTGGCAGAAGGCCGCCGCGCATCTCGTGCACGGCGTGCTGTATCTGCTGATGCTGGCGATTCCGCTGTCCGGCTACTTCTATACCTCGGCGGCCGGCATTCCGGTCGTGTATCTCGGCATCGTGCCGCTGCCGACCTTCATCGGCCCCGACCAGGCGCTGAAGGCGACGCTGCGCACGGTTCACGTGCTGCTCAATTACACGCTGCTCGCGCTCGTCGCCATGCACGTGCTCGCCGCGCTCAAGCATCAGTTCATCGATCGAGACGGCCTGCTCGCCCGCATGGTGCCGTTTCTGAAGACGCGCGCATGACGGTACGAAGCGACACGAAGCAGCGACGCGCAGGCTTCGGCCAGCCCGCCGGCACCCGATTGACTACGACCCGTTGGCAATCTAATTCCGCGCGGTATGCAATGAACGCGCGCGACTCGGATAGGATGCGTACCACCATGAAAGCGACCCTTCACCACTTCCATCACGCCGCCCAGCGCGCCGCGCTCGCCGGCCTCGCCGCGTTTTCCCTGTTCGGCGCGGGCCTCGCGCACGCCGACGTCGATCTCGCCAAAAGCAGCGTCGTTGCCACGACGAAACAGATGAACGTGCCCGTCGACGGCAAGTTCAAAAAGTTCTCGGCGCAACTGAACTTCGATCCGGCCAAACCGACGGCGGGCAGCGCCAACGTGTCGATCGACACCGCGAGCTACGACCTCGGCGCCGACGACTACAACAAGCAGGCGCAAGGCAAGGAATGGTTCGACAGCGCGGCCTTCCCGAACGCGACCTTCGTATCGAGCGCGATCGCGCCGGCCGGCGGCAACCAGTACAAGGTGACCGGCAAGCTCACGATCAAGGGCAAGTCGCAAACCGTCGTGGTGCCGGTCGTGATCGCGAGCCAGGGCGCGACGCAAACCTTCGACGGCTCGCTGCCGATCAAGCGCACGCAGTTCGACGTCGGCACCGGCGAGTGGAAGGACACCTCGGTCGTCGCCGATGAAGTCGTCATCAAATTCCACCTCGTTTCCACGAAGAAATAACGCGGAACGCAGCATTGCAATACGCAGTACCGGATACGCAGCACCCGATACGCAGCACCGAAGCACGACGGCATGTCACACGACCGCCGTACCACGACACTTTCTGAAATCTGGAGTCCACCTTGAAAAAATCCTTCCTGCTCGCCGCGGGCGCGCTCGCCGCTGCGCTGTCGTTCAACGCGATGGCCGCCGACACCTACGTGCTCGATCCGACCCACACGTCCCCGAGCTTCGAGGCCGATCACATGGGCGGCGTCTCGATCTGGCGCGGCAAGTTCAAGAAGAGCAGCGGCACCGTGGTGCTCGATCGCGCGGCGAAAACCGGCACGGTCGATGTGACGATCGACATGACCTCGGTCGACATCGGCAACGACAAGCTCAACGAGGAACTCGTCGGCGAGAAGTTCTTCGACACCGCGAAGTTCCCGACCGCGACCTACAAGGGCACGCAGATCCGCTTCGACGGCGACAAGCCGGTCGAAGTGATCGGCACGCTGACGATGCATGGCGTCACGAAGCCGGTCAATCTGAAGATCGAATCGTTCAAGTGCATTCAGCACCCGATGCTCAAGCGCGAAGTGTGCGGCACGGAATCGACCGCGACGTTCAACCGCGACGACTTCGGGGTCGACTTCGGCAAGGCGTACGGCTTCAACATGAAGACGACGCTGCATATCCAGGCTGAAGGCATCAAGCAGTAAGGCAGGCCCGACGTAACGGGCATGTAGCAGACACGTAGCACCCATCGCGGGCGCGCCGTCGGGCGCCCGCGATGTCGTTTTCGGTGGGCCGCGGCGGCGCTCGGACGATGAGCGCCGGCAAGGTACCATGACGGTTTGGCAGACCGCGACAGACACAGCGCGGCGCCGGCATCGATCGTCCGATCGTCCAACCGTCATTACCCGCGCGTCCACCGCTTCATGAATTCTCCGCCCCGCCGCATCGCGCATCTCGACATGGACGCGTTCTACGCGTCCGTCGAGCTGCTGCGCTATCCCGAGCTGCGCGGGCGCGCGGTCGTGATCGGCGGCGGCCGCAACAGCGCGCCGCAGGTGCTCGAAGACGGCAGCAAGCGCTTCGCGAAACTGCGCGATTACGCGGGCCGCGGCGTCGTTACCACGTCCACCTACGAAGCGCGCGCGCTCGGCGTGTTTTCGGCAATGGGGATGATGAAGGCCGCCGCGCTCGCGCCCGACGCGATCCTGCTGCCGACCGACTTCGACTCGTACCGCCACTACTCGCGCCTGTTCAAGGCCGCGGTCAGGACGTTCACGGACCGCATCGAGGATCGCGGCATCGACGAAATCTATATCGACCTCACCGAGCTGCCCGGCGAGCCGCGCGACCTCGGCATGCGCATCAAGCAGGCCGTCAGACAGGCGACCGGCCTCACGTGCTCGATCTGCGTCGCGCCGAACAAGCTGCTCGCGAAAATCGGCTCCGAACTCGACAAGCCCGACGGCCTCACGCTCCTCGCGCCGGCCGACATCCCGCTGCGCGTGTGGCCGCTGCCGGTGCGCAAGGTCAACGGCATCGGCCCGAAGGCCGCGCAGAAACTGACCGCGCTCGGCATCGCGACGGTCGGCGATCTCGCCGCCGCCGACGCGGGGTTGTTGCAGGACCATTTCGGGCGCAGCTATTCGGCCTGGCTCATGCAGGTCGCGCAGGGCCACGACGAGCGTCCGGTGGTGGTCGAATCGGAGCCGAAATCGATCAGCCGCGAGACCACCTTCGAGCGCGATCTGCATCCGCGTCATGACCGCCCGGCGCTATCGAGCGCGTTTACGGGGCTGTGCGTGCGCGTCGCCGACGATCTCGCGCGCAAGGGCTACGTGGGCCGCACGGTCGGCATCAAGCTGCGTTACGACGATTTCCGCACAGTCACGCGCGATCTGACGCTCGACGACCCGACCGCCGACGCCGCCGAGATTCGCCGCGCGGCCACCGAATGTCTACGGCGGGTGGAGTTGAACCGCAAGCTGCGCTTGCTGGGCGTGCGCATCAGCGCGTTGATGCCGGCGAGCGAAGCGGCGCTCAAGCCGCGTTTGCCGGTTCAGGCCGACTTGCCCTTCGCGAGCGACCCATAGGTCGTATCGGCCGTATCGGTCGGCACGCCCGCCGCATTCGCGGCCGGGCGTGCGGGCGCCTCGGGCGGCATCTCGCCCGGCACCGCTGTCGCCGCCACCGAAAACGCAAACGTGTTGACGCCGTTCGCGCTCTGCGCGGACACGGTGCCGCGATGCATCTCCGCGATCGCCTTTACGATCGCGAGCCCGAGCCCGTGGTTTTCGCGGCTGTTGGTGCGCGAGGCTTCGGCGCGATAGAAGCGGTCGAACAGATGCTCGAACACGTCCGGCGCGATCGGCGCGCCCGGATTCGCGACGGCCACGCACCACTGGCCGCTCATGCGGCCTTCCCCGCGCGCGATCGTCACGCTGATCGACGCGCCCGGCTCGCAATGCTGGATCGCGTTCATCAGCAGATTCGTGCAGGCGCGGCCGAACAGCGAGCGGTTCACGCGCGCGAGCGCGTCGCCCTGCAATTGCGCATGCACGCGCGCCTCTTCGAGCGGAATCTCGAGAAACTCCAGCGTATGCGCGACTTCCGCCGCGAGCGATACCTCGACGAGCCCGGTCGCGCGTTCGCCCTGATCGGCGCGCGCGAGAAACAGCATGTCGTTGATGATCGCGCGCATGCGCTCGAATTCCTCGAGGTTCGATTGCAGCGTATGGCGCAGATCGTCGACCGAGCGGTTGCGCGTGAGCGCGACTTCGGTCTGGCCGATCAGGATCGTCACCGGCGTGCGCAGTTCGTGCGCGACGTCCGCGTTGAACGATTCGAGGCGGCCATAGGCGCCGTCGAGCCGTTCGAGCGCGCCGTTGAACGAGTTCGCGAGGTCGTTGAGTTCGAGCGGCAGCGACGCCGTGTTGAGCCGTTGCGAGCGATTGTTCGGACTCACCGCCGAGGCGTCGCGCGTGAGACGCGTGAGCGGCGCGAGCCCGATGCGCGTGACCGAATAGCTGAGCAGCAGCACGGCGAGACTGCCGAGCGCGGAAAGCGCGGCAAGCGTCGAGCCGAACACGCGCATCGTGCGCAGGTTCGGCGAATAGCTCGACGCGACCTGCAACTGCACGGGTGGCCGCGAGGCATTGGCCGCCAGCGTCATCGTGAACGTCAGCATGTCGGGACCGCCGTCCGCCGGCGTGATGCGCGCGTAGCCATCGGGCCAGCTTTTCATGACCGTGCCCTGCACCGGCGTGCCGAAGCGGAAATTCGGGTCCTCGCTCGACACCGCGTACACGGTGCTGCTGTCGTGCGGCGTCATGTCGGTGAGTTTTTCGCGGGCGATGCGCCATTTGTCGGCCGTGCTCGCGTGATAGACGATGATGCGCGCGATCTGCGTGCGATCGTCGAGCGATTCGCGCAGATGGTGTTCGAGTTGCGTGCGCAGCACGAGAAAGAGCCCGGTGCCCACGAGCGTGAACACGAACAGCGCGACGAACGCGAACATCAGCGCGAGACGCCGGGCGATCGAGCGGTTCATGACGGCTCGGCCTCTTCGCGCACTTCGAGCACGTAGCCCATGCCGCGCACGGTGTGCAGCAGCTTCGAGGGGAACGGGCCGTCGAGCTTCGCGCGCAGCCGCTTGATCGCGGTTTCGACGACGTTGGTGTGGCTGTCGAAATTGACGTCCCACACGAGTTCGGTAATCGCGGTCTTCGAGAGAATATCGCCCTGGCGGCGCGCGAGCACGCTCAACAGCTGGAACTCTTTCGCGGTCAGATCGAGCCGCACGCCGTCGCGCGTCGCACGGCGGCCGATCAGATCGACGAACAGATCGCCGACCGAAATCAGCGTCGATTCCTGCGAACGCGTGCGGCGCGCGAGCGCATGCAGACGCTCGACGAGTTCGAGAAACGAAAACGGTTTGGTCAGATAGTCGTCGGCGCCTTCGCGCAGACCGCGCACGCGGTCGTTCACGTGATCGCGCGCGGTCAGCATGATGACCGGCGTCGACTTGCGCATGCGCAGCGCCTTCAGCACGCTGAAGCCGTCGCGCTTGGGCAGCATCACGTCGAGGACGATCACGTCGTAATCGAATTCGGTTGCCAGATGCATGCCTTCCTCGCCGTCGAGCGCGACGTCGACGACCCAGCCCTGCTCTGTCAAACCGGAGCGCAAGTAGTCCACGACCTTGTGCTCGTCTTCAACAATCAGCAATTTCATGCGTGTCCCCTGTCGGCCGTGGCCAGTGCTTCAGCATCGGCTACGGTCCCTTGCAACGTCGCTGCCCGACCTTGCATTATACGAAACGACCCTTGATTCTTGCTGCCAGCGGCGCCGGCCTGGGCGCAGGCCTCGGCCTTGATTTGGGCCTGGCCTGGCTCTGCCACGGCCCGGCCCCGCGTGCCGAGCGGCGGGCTTCGCGAGATAGCAGGTCAGCGCGCGGGCGCCGGTGTCCGCTGCGGTTGCGCGCTAGCCGACAGGTTGGCTACGTTCGTGACGTTCGCTGCGTTCGCCGCATTCGCGGCCTGTGCGCCGCCGCTACGGCCATCATGACTGCCGCCACTACCGTTGCCATTCGCGCCGCTGCTGCCGGCGCCATCCGTCCCGCCTGCGGCACCTGTACCGCCTGCATCCCAGCCGCCGCCGAGCGCCTTCACGAGCGCGACCGACACCGTCAACTGCTGGCCATGAATCTGCACGTCCTGGCGCTCGCTCGTGAGCAGCGACTGTTGCGCATCGATCACGTTCAGATACGCGACGAGGCCGCCCGAATAGCGGTCGTTCGCGAGCGACAGCAGCCGCTGCGCATCCTCGACCGCCTCGCTCGACTGCTTCGCCGCGCCGTCGAGCACCGACAGTCCGGTAATGCCGTCCTGCACCTGCTGGAACGCGCTCAGCACCGTCTGCCGATAGTTCGCCTCGGTGGCCTTGTAGCCCGCGCTCGCGTATTTGACGTTGGCCGCGCGCCGTCCGCCGTCGAACAGCACCTGGCCAACCGTCGCGCCGAGCGTCCACATCAGCGTCGGCGCGGTGAGCAGATTGGCGAACTCGGTGCTTTCCCAGCCGATGCCGGGCGTGAGCGTCAGACTCGGGAAAAACGCGGCCTTGGCCACGCCGATCTGCGCGTTGGCCGCGGCCATCGCGCGTTCGGCCGAAGCCACGTCGGGCCGCCGTTGCAGCACGTCGCTCGGCACGCCGAGCGGAATGGCCGGCGCCTTGATGTCGACCACCTTCGGCTCGATCGCGAACTGCGGAGCCGGCACGCCGACCAGCGCGGCGATCGCATGCTCGTACTGCGCGCGCTGGTTGAGCAGCAGTTGCGCCTGCACGCGCGTCGCATCGAGCTGCGATTTCTGCTGCAGCACGTCGAGCCCCGACACCGCGCCGAGATCGTGTTCGGAGCTCACGTAGTCGAGCGCTTTCTGTTGCAGCTTGACCGACTGGTTCAGCACGTCGATCTCGGCGTCGAGCTCGCGCAGCGAGAAATAGTCGCTGGCAAGATCGGTCGTCAGCACGAGGCGCGCGTTCGCGAGATCGTCGGCAGACTGTTCCGCCGACGCCTTCGCGCCCTCGACCTCGCGGCGGATGCGCCCGAACAGATCGGTGTCGTAGCTGATCGTCGGCCCGAGCTGGATGTTGTTCTGCACCGTCGATTGCGTCGGCGTCGCGTAGTTCGTGAGCGGCCGGTCGTGCGAGATCCGGAAGCGCGAACCGCTTGCGCCGAGATCGACTTCGGGCACGCGCTGCGCGCTCAGGTTCGCAAGCGTCGCGCGCGCCTGCTCGTAGTGCGCGCTCGCCGCGACGAGCGTCTGGTTCTGCGCGAGCGCCTCGGCTTCGAGCGAGGTGAGCGTCGGATCGGCGAAGCTCGTCCACCAGTCGGGTGCGATCGGCGCATGCGAAGGCGCGGCGACGCGCCAGAACGAATCGGTGTGCCAGTCCGGCGGCACCTCGGCCTGCGGGCGCTGATAGTCCGGGCCGACCGTGCAGGCGGCGAGCAGCGCCGCGCCGGCGAGCGCGCTCAGCGCGGTGAGCGCGCCGCCACACACCCGCTTGCGCGCAGGTTCCCGCGCCCGCTCCCGGCATGAGGCCGCGAACATCACGACGCCTCCTTGCCGTTTTTCCCGGTGGGCTCGATCTGCACGTGATCGCCGTCGGCAATCGAATCGCTCGGGTTGATGATGATGTGATCGGTCAGCGCGACGCCGCTGTCGATTTCGAGCGTCTGCCCGAGGTCCTGCGCGATCACGACTTTGCGCAGGCTCACGTTGCCCTTCGCATCGACGACCGCGACGCGCGGACCTTCGGCGCGAAACAGCAGCGCATTGCTCGGCACCGTGAGCCGCGCCTGGGCGGCCGCGGGCACCGCGACCTGCACGTAGGCGCCGGGCCGCAGCTTGTCGTCGGGATTCGGCAGCGTCACTTCGATTTGCAGCGAGCGCGTCGGCACGTCGATCGCGCCCGACATGTGCGTGATCTTGCCGTCGAACTGCTGCCCCGGCAATTCGGCCTGCGTGACCACCACCTTCTGCTCGACCGCGACGTTCTGCGCGTAGGCCTGCGGCAACTGCACGTAGACGCGCAGCGGGTCCGACTGCGCGAGCGCGAACAGCGCGCGGCTCGTGCCGCTGCCCGCGTCGATCAGATCGCCGACGTCGACGTTGCGCTGCGTGACCACGCCCGTGAACGGCGCGACGATCCGCTTGAACGATTCGAGCTGCTGCAGACGCTTGACGTTGGCATCCGCGGCGGCGAGATTGGCGACGTCCTGCGTATACGTGCTTTGCCGTTCGTCGAGTTCCTGCTGCGAGACCGCATCGCGTTGCCGCAATTGCTGCCAGCGTTCGAGCGAGCTTTTCGCGAGGCCGAGGCTCGAACTGGTCTGCTGACGCTGCGCCAGCGCCTGCGCGAGTTCCTGGTCGATTTCCGGCGTGTCGAGTTCGGCGAGCAGCTGGCCCTGCTTCACGTGCGCGCCGATATCGGCGTACCAGTGCAGCAGATAACCGGTCGAGCGCGCGTAGATCGGCGATTCAACGTAGCCGCGCAACGTGCCCGGCAGCAGCGTGCTGCCGCCGCTGTCGGTCTCTTTCGGCATGACGACGTTCACGTACTGCACGGCGTTCTGCTGCGTGGTCGCCTCGACCTCGCGGCTTTGCAGCACGTTGGCGATCACGGTGCGCAGCGCGCCGAGCGCGAGCAGCACGAGCACGATGCAGACCGCGATCTTCGCGCGTTTCCATTCGCGGTGACGCGGTGGCAGCATGTGCTCCCCTTCTTCGGTTTCCCGCGGGGGAATCGCTAGCGATGCATGGTTTTTTTCGGTCATCTCAGTCAACCATCGTTTAACTTTTACGCGGGCGTCGCCGCGCCGCTATGCTCGGGCGCCGGGCTGCCGCCGCCGTTGCCATTGCTGTCGTCATTGCCGTCATTGCCGCCGTCGTGGTCGCCGCCCTCTTTCTTGCGGCGCGCGAGACGGCCATGAATGCCCGCGAACACGAGCGGCACGAAGAACAGCGTGGATACCGTCGCGAACAGCAGGCCGCCGATCACCGCACGGCCGAGCGGCGCGTTCTGCTCGGCGCCTTCGCCGAGACCGAGCGCCATCGGGATCATGCCGATAATCATCGCGAACGCGGTCATCAGCACCGGGCGGATCCGGCTCGCGCCGGCCTCGAGCGCGGCCGTGAGCGGCGGCGCGCCGGCCGCGAGCCGCTGGCGCGCGAACGCGACCATCAGAATACTGTTGGCGGTCGCAACGCCCATCGTCATGATCGCGCCGGTCAGCGCGGGCACGCTCAGATGCGTGCCCGTGAGGAACAGCATCCACACGATGCCCGCGAGCGCCGCCGGCAACGCGCTGACGATGATGAGCGGATCGACCCACGACTGGAAGTTCACGACGATCAGCAGATACACGAGCACGATCGCCATCGCCACGCCGAGCCCGAGCCCGAGGAACGAGCTGCGCATCGTCTGCACCTGGCCGCGCACCGTGATGGTACTGCCGCGCGGCAGCGACGCGCGCACCTGGTCGACGAGCTTGTCGACCTGATTCGCGACGCTACCGAGATCGCGCTTCTCGACGCTCACGTACAGGTCGATCACCGGGCGGATGTTGTAGTGCGTGATTTCCGCGAACTGCTGCTGCGGCGACACCTTCACGAGGTTGCCGAGCAGCTGCGTCGGGCCGAAGGCCGAGGTCGACACCGGCGTGCGGAGCAGTTCGTCGATCGACGATACCTGGTACTGCGGCGTTTGCACCGCGACCTTGTATTCGACGCCGTTCCGGTTGTTGATCCAGAAGCCCGGCGAAGTCTGCGAGCTGCCCGAGAGCGAAATGAGCACGTTCTGCGCCACGTCGTTCGCGCTCAGGTTCAACTGTTGCAGACGCGTGCGGTCCATGTGCAGATCGATCACCGGCTCGTCGAGCTTCTGCTGGATATGCGTGTCGACCGTGCCGGGAATCAGCCGCACCTGCTTGAGCAGCTTGCTCGCGATGTCGAAGTTGCCCTTCTGGTTCGCCCCGGAAATCTGCACGTCCACCGCGGCGGGCAGCCCGAAGTTCAGGATCTGCGTGACGATGTCGGCCGGCTGGAAGAAGAACTCGACACCCGGGAAACGCTGCGGCAGGATCGTGCGCAGCTTGTCCATATACATCTGCGACGGCTTGTGGCCTTCGTTGAGCGCGATCTGGATTTCGCCGTCGAGCGTGCCGATCGTGCCCGAGTTGCTGTACGACATGTTGATGCCGCTATACGGCAGGCCGAGGTTGTCGAGAATCGTGCCGAGCTCCTTCGGCGGCACGACTTCGCGAATCACTTTCTCCACCTCGTCGGCGAGCCGCGCGGTTTCCTCGATGCGCGTGCCGGTCGGCGCGCGCAGGTGCAGACGGATGTCGCCCGCGTCGACGCTCGGGAAGAAGTCTTCGCCGAGCACGAAGAAGAGCCCCATCGACAGCACGCAGAACCCGAGGAACAGCGTGCCGAACATCTTGCGACGCACGAGCAGGCTGCTCAGGATCACGATGTAGGCCGCGCGCATGCGCTCGAAGCCCGCGTCGAAACGATGATAGACGCGCATGAACAGGTTCGGCTTCGCGCCGGCCTTCGGCTTGTGCGCGTGCCCCATCAGCAGCATCGCGAGCGTCGGCACGAGCGTGCGCGAGAGGATGTACGAGGCGAGCATCGCGAACACGACCGCTTCCGCGAGCGGCACGAACAGATAGCGCGCGACGCCGGCGAGGAAGAACATCGGCACGAACACGATACAGATACACAGCGTCGAGACGAGCGCCGGAATCGCGATTTCGCCCGCGCCGTCGAGAATCGCATCGTGCAAATTGGAGCCCATGTGCAGATGCCGCTCGATGTTCTCGATCGTCACGGTCGCGTCGTCGACCAGAATCCCGACCGCCAGCGCGAGCCCGCCGAGCGTCATGATGTTGATGGTCTGCCCGAGCGCGTGCAGCACGATCAGCGACGAGAGGATCGACAGCGGAATCGAGATCGCGATGATGCAGGTGCTGCGCCAGTTGCCGAGAAACAGCAGGATCATCGCGGCGGTCAGCGCGGCGGCCACCAGCGCCTCGCGCACCACGCCCTGCACGGCCGCCTTCACGAACACCGACTGATCGAACAGCGCGGTGATCTGCAGATCGGACGGCAGCACCGCACGCGCCCCCGGCAACAGCGCTTTCAGCCGGTTGACGATCGTCAGCGTCGAGGCGTCGCCGTTCTTCAGCACCGACATCAGCACGCCGCGACTGCCGTTCTGCCGCACGATGTTGGTCTGCGGCGAATAACCGTCGCGCACGTGCGCGACTTCACGCAGATAGGTGGTCGCGCCGTTGACCGTGCGCACCGGAATGTCGTTGAGCCCTTCCAGCGTCGGCGGCGAGCCGTTCATGTTGACCGTGTATTCCTTCGGCCCGATCTTGGCCGTGCCGGTCGGCAGGATCAGGTTCTGCGCGTTGAACGCGTTGACCACGTCGATCGGCGTCAGCCCCTTGGCGAGCAGCGCCCGCGTGTTGAGGTCGACCGAGATCAACCGCGACTTGCCGCCGTACGGATACGGCACGGCCGCGCCCGGAATCGTCACGAGCTGCGGGCGCAGGAAGTTCAGCGCGGTGTCGTTGAGCGCCTGCTCGGAGAGCTTCGGGCTCGACAGGCCGAGCTGGATCACCGGAATCGCCGACGCCGAGTAACTGATGACGACCGGCGGCGTCGCGCCGGGCGGCATCTGCTTCAACTGCGACTGCTCGACGGCCACGGTCTGCGCGATCGCGGTCTGGATGTTCGCGTTCGGCTGGAGAAACACCTTGATGATCGAGATGCCTTGCAGCGACTGCGATTCGATGTGCTCGATGTCGTTGACGGTGGTGGTCAGACTGCGCTCGTTGACCGACGTCATCCGGTTGGCCATGTCTTCGGCCGACAGACCGGTGTACGTCCAGATGATGCTGACCACCGGAATGTTGATTTCCGGCAGCACGTCGACGGGCGTGGTGAACAGCACGAAGGGCGTCGCCAGCACGATCAGAATCGCCATCACGATGAACGTGTATGGCCGCTTAAGTGCTACGTTGACGATCCACATTGAAACGGGCCAGAGAGAATGCAGGTGGAAGGGAGAGCGAAATCCCGCTTATGCTAGATCGGTAGGACCAACACCTGCATGACACCAAAATGGCTAAATTGTCAGGAAGGTGGATGTAAGGTGATTGGGTGTTTTGCGGGGGTGCGGCGTGGGTGGAAGGTTGCCGCGGATTTAAGGGCGCGCAAACGTTTTTTAATTAGAATTGGGCGCAGTTAAGAGAGTGCTTGCTGATTTGTGGGTGGCCGTCGCGTGAAATATTGCGAAATGTGTGTTCGGTTTTCTGTGGGGTGTTTTTGTATTTGTAAGGTCGGTTATTTCGGGTTTTGACTCTTTGCGGTGTGGTGCTGGTCCAGTTCTTCCGGTGTCAGGTAGATGCGGGTGATCGTCACCGAACGCAGATTGTCGGCTGTTTTCAGGCTGGCGTAGTCAGACGGGTCGTTCCGGCCTTCAAAATAGAAGTCCGCGTAGACGTCGAATGGTGAGTCGGCTGGCAAAGGCAAACGATATGAAAGTCCGACATGGTTGCGGTCGCCGAGAAAGTCGCCCATTCCGGGATTAAAGAAACGGCCCTGTTCTTTTCGTACGCCGTCAATCAGCTCGCCGTATACAAGCCGATGGAGTCCGAGGTAGGTTTCGTAATTTTCCTTTGCGAGGTGGGGTCTGAGATGATCGCTCACCTGCAGCTGAAAATATTTGACAGTGGGCTTGCGGTCAGTCTGCCTCGTCTTATCGAATGCAAATTCAATCGACATCCTATTTCCTGGGTAGTAAATGTAGGAGAGTTCTGAGGCGCTTTCATAGGGACCGTCCTGATATTTTCCAAGAATCCACTGTACATCGTCGAAAGTGATTTCTCCGGCAACCCACCGCAGTCCTGTTTTCATCGCCTGAAGCATTTGTGCCTGCTGCTCATTTGTCATGTCATGTTTTGGCAGCATCACTGGTATTTCACTTTGCCCCATTGTTGAGAGTTGACTGCGATCCAGCAATTGAAGCGAGGCGACTTGCGTTGTAGGCGAGTGCATATTTGCGGCTGCACTGATTATCAGCAATGTTTTGAGGTTCATTTCTCGTCCAATAAATTCCAGCCAGCTCTCTACATAAAGAAGTATCGTTTTGACGAAACAAGGGGCATCGGGAAGCATGGCTTCCAGACGTCCATTGCCGGAAGCAAGCGATACGCTTTTCCTTCGCGTGCCTCGTGGCACGAAATATCCTTTACGTAGATCATCACTCCGGCTTCTGAGTCTTCGCCATGCGGCGTTGGTCAAGTTCCTCTGGCGTCAGATAAATTCGGGTGATCGTCACCGAGCGCAGGTTATCGGCTGTTTTCAGGCTAACGTAATCGGGTGGGTCATCCCGGCCTTCAAAATAAAAGTCCGCGTAGACGTCGAACGGTGAGTCCGCAGACAGCGGCAAACGATATGAAAGTCCGACATGATTGCGGTCACCGAGAAAATCACCCATTCCGGGACTAAAGAAGTGCCCCTGTTCTTTTCGTACCCCGTCAATCAGCTCACCGTATACAAGCCGGTGAAGTCCAAGGTAGGTTTCGTAATTTTCCTTTGCAATATGGGTCTTGAGATTACCATTTACCCGAATCTGAAAATACCTGACGGTAGGTTTACGATCAGTTAGTCTGGTCTTATCGAACGAGAATTTGATCGATACCCTACTGTCAGGATAGTACATATAGGCAAGGGCAGAGCCGGTATCGTAGGGACCGTCCTGATACTTTCCAAGAATCCATTGCACATCGTCAAAAGTAATTTCTCCGGCAACCCATCGCAGACCTGTTTTCATGGCCTGAAGCATTTGTGCCTGCTGTTCATTCGTCATGTCTTGTTCGGGCGGCATCATTGGCATCTCACTTTTTCTCATCGTGAGGGGTTGACTGCTGCTCAGCGATTGAGGCGAGGCGGCTTGCGTTATAGGCGAGTGCATACTTGCGGCTGCACTGATTATCAGCAATGTTTTGAGGTTCATTTCCCGTCCAATAAATTCCAGCCAGTTCCTCGCATAAAGAAGTATCGTCTTGACGAAATAAGGGGCATCGCGGGTAATTGCTTTCAGACACCAATTGCCGGAAGCAAGCGATACGCCTTTCCTTCGCTTGCCTCGTGACACGACATATCCTTTACATAGGTCATTACTCCGACTTCTGACTCTTCGCCATGCGGCGCTGCTCCAACTCTTCCTGGGTCAGATATCTGCGGATGAACATCACGGAGCGCAGGTTATCCGTCGTTTTCAGGCTGGCGTAATCGGGCTCGTCATTCTCGCCTTCAAAATAGAAGTCCGCGTAGACGTCGAACGGTGAGTCCGCCGACAGCGGAAAACGATATGAAAGCCACACATGATTGCGATCGCCAAGAAAGTCACCCATTCCGGGATTGAAGAAAGTGCGCTGTTCTTTTCGTACTCCGTCAATCAGTTCCCCACGTACAAGGCGATGGAGTCCAAGGTAGGCTTCGTAGTTTTCTTTTTCGAGGTGGGTCTTTAGATAATCGCTTACCCGCAACTGGAAATATCTAACCGTGGGATTGCGGTCATTCAGCCTTATTTTATCGAATACAAATTCAATCGACATCCTGTTTCCTGGGTAGTAGACATAGGAAAGACCGGAACCGGTATCGTAGGGACCGTCCTGATATTTCCCGAGAATCCACTGCACGTCTTCGAAAGTAATTTCTCCAGCAACCCACCGCAGACCTGTTTTCATAGCCTGAAGCATTTGTGCCTGTTGTTCACTCGTCATGTCTTGTTCGGGTGGCATCATTGGCATCTCACTTTTTCTCATCGTGAGGGGTTGACTGCTGCCCAGCAATTGAGGCGAGGCGGCTTGCGTTATAGGCGAGTGCATACTTGCGGCTGCACTGATTATCAGCAATGTTTTGAGGTTCATTTCCCGTCCAATAAATTCCAGCTAGTTCTCCACAGAAAAAGGCATCGTCCTCCCACGGCCTACTCAGATAGCCTTGTCCAATGCCATCTGCAAGCATCCTGTCCACGTCGATTGGCGTCCCTCCGGCTCCTGCATCGCTCAATAGCTCCTTTGCTTGCTGGCGCGCACTCGTATATTCACTGCTAAAAGAAATGCTGTCTGATATGTAGCTCGGACGGATATTCTCGCGGTAATACTTGTAAAGCACGAATAGATAAGCTCCTGCAGTCATGCGCTTGATACCGGTCAACGCCAAGTTGTCGTCTGGAATTTTCTGGCTTGAGGCTATGTTGACAACATCCGGCGCTGTTCCATTTTTTGCTACTTCCGCAGGCAACCGAGCTATATCAGGCGTACCACTGAAGTTTGCCGCTTGTTGCTGCATCATTGCGAACATCCAGAACCATTGCTGGCAATGACGTGTCTCGTGATAGATTGTGTTAACGAAATCTGTGAGCTTCGCTACAGCATCCGTCACCCCGGCTTCGAGAGTTTCTTTTGACCGAGTTTCAAAGAGCAGTAGCATCGCGGGACCACTCACGCTCAATGTCCATGACGCAGGATCAAATGTGCCTGCGTCATTGTTCGGCAATGGTTTAGCACTTACTATCACATTAGGTGCGCACGTCTCCGGAATGGCGAAAGAACCCGATGAAGGATCGGTAAGCGCCGATTTGATAACGGAGAGCAGGAGCCCGGCGAGTTTTTTGCATGAATCGGTCTCTAGCGGCAACGTCAATTGAAGCGACGGCCTCTTCCCCTGCCCTCCATAATAGTTATCCCCCCACAACACCTCATCGAGCAACACCTCCCGAATAGCCACCGCGAATTTCCTCGCCTCCGGAAATTCCAGCTGCCCTGGCCGATTCTCATTCGCCTTCGAATAACGCATCCCCCAGTTATACGGACTGCACAGCGCATAGTGAATATCGAATCCCGAGGTCGACGGCTGATCGCCATTGGCTTGCAAAGTACTCGAACCGATTCGATGGCTCTGAACCGCACGCTTTTCAAAAGCCATCTCGGGACTGCCCTCTGAGTGACCAACACGCTCCGCCGACTGCGTCATCATCGGCTGCAAGATCGCCGCGGCATTGCCGCTACCGTCGTTATGCAAAATCTCGACGGTTGCCATCTGCATGGTTTGGGCGAGTACCAGCGCAGTCTCGCCAATCGCGCTCGTGGTTCCCGTGATGACCTGGCCATCGGTCAGCGTCACCCTGTAAGGCTGCTCCGCTATCCGCAACCCCGAGCGGTTGTCGACCAGCACGAAATGTTCGGCGACCTTCGCGAGGGCGAGATCCGTCATGGGAGCCCTTACCGGCACATTCAGCGGGCCGTGCATTGCGCGAGATGCGGCACGAAAGAGCAACGCGCCCTTGGTGTGCCCAAAAATTCCGTTGGGTCCAAGCTCGAATAGCGTGTCGCCGGCCCTCATCAAGATACGCTGCGCCGTCAGCCGGATTTCCTTCTCCTGACTCAGGATATTGATGACCTTCCGCGCAATCAGCTCGATCTCATCGGTCTGCGATTCGACACGCACGCGCCCCGGCGTCAGGATCGTGATCGCCTTCGACGCAAACAGCGCTATCCGCCCACCGATCGACGCGTAAAGCGACTTCAGCGCCGCAATCGCGACACTCCCGCCGGAGGTCAACGCCGTGTGTTCGCGGCTCGCAATGTGCATGCTGGCCGTTGCGCTCAAGTGAACGTTGGCCGCGCTCGAAATCGCGATATCGGGATTTGCAAGTTCGGGGAAGTCGTCGGAATTCGCTGCGGCTTGGCCTCGTAGCGCCGCGTTGGCATCCTTGAGCGCCTTCGATACGTCGCCCTGGTTATCCGCCGCGCTCTGCGCGCCGTGGCGCTGGGCGAGTTGCGCCATGTCCTCGTGAATGCCGCGCGCCTCGGTCAGGCGCGCATGCGTCTCCGACACGTCCTTTGCCTGGCCAGCCGCGTTGGGCCGCGAGAACGTCGTCGCGAGAAGTCCTCGTGCTGCTCGCAGCACGCCCCAACGATCAGTACGCAATTCGAAGCCTTCGCCACGCGCATCCTGCCGCCCCTTGTTGCCGTCGATCCGCGTGATGAAGCCCAGACTCAGGCTCGACTTCGCATGATCGCTCGCAAGCTGCGCCTGCTGTTTGCCGGGTGTATCGTCCAGCGCCAGATGATTCGACTCCGCACCGTGTTCGAGACGCCTGCTGCGCATGCCACTCAAGGCCGCGTTCGCGGGCAGTTGCCAAGGCGGAAGATTGTCGCTGTCCACTACGAATCCCGCGACGACAGGCCGGTCGGGATCGCCGTGAACATGCGAGACGACCACCATCTGGCCGGCACGCCCCGGCGTGACCACGCCCATCTCGCGCCCCTGCGCTTGCGTCACGACACGTACCCAGATCGACCGGGCGCCATCGAACCTGGCCTCGCGGTCCCAGTCGAACTGGATCAACAGACGGTTGCGATAGTCGGTCCACATTTCGTGGTCCTGCGGAGCCACGATAACTGCATATTCATAACCCTCGACGCGCGGTTTCGGCGTTATCTGCGGCAATCGATATGGCTCGCCGACGGGATGCAGTTCGAATTCCGCATTGACCGCATAGGTGCGTCGTGCATCCGCTGACGTACCGACAGTCGACGTGCCGACTTCGGTCATATCCAGTTCGCAGGCCAGCACGACATATTCGCGATTCGCGGCTGCCTGCGGATAGTTCGCCAGCGTGAAGGTGCGGCCCGGCTCGAGCCCGCGCAGATGCCCCTTGCCCTTCGCGCGCAGCCCCTTGCAACGCGCCGCCTGCAACTTCACGCGCGCCAGATGCCGGCCCTCCTCGTGCATGTCGTGCTGCTCAGTCGTGGAACGCGTTTCGGGCTGCGCGAATTCGGCGGGCGCATAGATTTCGATCTCGCCATTAGCCGTGCCGCTCGTGTCCTCGTGCGCCTCGCGGCTCGCCACCCGCCCCTTCCCGAGGCGAGGCCGCATGTAGTTGTGATCGTTGACGGTCGCCCTGCCCGCCGTCGCGGTGTACGTCACGGCCAGTTCGCCGATGTGCTCCTCGTCGATCCGGCTGCCCGTGTGATAGCGCAACGTTTCATAGGCGACGCCATGCCGCTCGAATCCGCCCGACGTGTCGGAGATTACGAGGCTGTGAAAATCCTTCCGGTGCTCGAACCAGAACACCAGACCCCACTCCTCCATCAGACGAAGTGCGAACGTCCAGTCCGACTCCCATGCCTGCCGGACCATGTCGCGCGGCGGATAGTAAGCCTTGCCGCCCCACGGACCGCCGATACGCCATTCGATCGTGCCCACGTACTTCGCGAGAACGTCCCGCAGCACGTCCGTCACCGAACCGCTGAAAATGCGCGAATCGCAGTTCTGCGTCGCTTGCCATACGAAGGGGCGCAACACGAATTCATAGACGGCCGCGCGATCTTCCACACACCGGATGCGCGCCGAGACAATCTCGCCGCTGATGTAACGCGTATCGGCGCCGACATTGGCGCGCCCGATCTCGCCTTGCTCGCCCATGAAAGACGTACCGATGCCGGCAAGCTGAATCGCGACGGTGCCGTGGAGTCCGATGATCGGCTCCAGATCGATCTGCGCGGCGTCGGCCGGATTTTGCAGAAAGCCAGGCTGGCTCTCGGCGACGACGACGTATTCGAACAGTTCGCCCACCGCCTCGCGTCCCCTGATACTGCGCGCGATCAGCATCGGCTCGCTGAACGCCTTGCCGCCTGGCCCGCGTCCGACCATTTCGGGAAGCGCGGGACAGGTGAACTCGATGTCGCGCGTCTGGACATCCCATTTCATGCGCGCCTCAGGCATCGATATGCATGGCGGCGTGCGTGCTCGCGTCGCCCACGTGCGCAACGGCCACGTCGCGGTGGATAGATAGGCTCTTCGCAATGAGCGATCCAATGCCGCGTGCGTGCAAGAGCGGTTGCCGCTCCGGCGATATAGCCACCGTGTTTGGCTCCGTGTTTGGCTATCTCGCCGGAGCGGATCATGTCCTTTCCGCTTGTGTCTTTCACCATTGCGCTCCTGAGAGTGATGAGGAAACACGCAACCACACGGGTAGGGAAATCGAGCGATCCCTGCGCGGGGCCGGCCGCGTGAATCTGTTCCCCAAACGCCCGAACGGTTTGCAAAGCTCACTAGCAAACCATTCAGGAACCCTCAGGTCAACGCAATCAATTCGAGATAGAGACGCTTTAACGAAGGCAATCGCATGAAACGTTGCGAAGAGTGACGGGCACGTTGTTGTGCCGGGCGAAAGGATAGGTGCTCTGGTGCCGGTGCGTTCTGGCCGAGGCGTGGTGCGGGTGCGTGCGCGGTGCCGCGTGGCGGGTCGATTCGCGAATCAATGTTATCGACTGTGTCTGTTCTATAGCGCCATTCTTTGCCGCGTGTTACGTATACGGGCTTCGGATTTCAGATCAATCGGGAGACACATGTTGTTTGGATTGCAGACAGATGGCGATTGACTTCAAGGTCGGGGGGCATCGGAATTGCACGCTCTTCACGCGGCGGGAATACCACGGCGATACCTTTAGCGATAAATCACGCGCCGGCCGCCAGCTCATTACTTCGGCAAGCGCACGGGATCTCACCCATGACACGCGCCAACTGGCGCGACTTGTCGAGTTCATGCGCCATGCGCCGGGCTGTGCATACGTGAGCAGCGCCGCGCCGAATCAACTCGCCCGGAAACTACGAACCGCCGTCGAGGGCGGCGATGTGATTGCGGTTGCAATGGAACTGCGGATTGCAAGTGGACGTAGTGTGCGTATCGAACAGCCGCCCCGGCCGTACCATGAGACCTTCTCGCCGTCGCAACTATTCCGGCCCAAGCAACGCGTGGCGCGCACTGCTCGCTCGCTTGAGCGCCCCAGATTGCCACGGCTATCATCCGATGATGACCTCGCGATCTGGTTCTCCCGACCTGGAGACGTGCTGCCGGATGGAACGATCGCCATGCCGGTATCGACGCCGCGTGGTGATGCGCAGGCGTTTAAGTTCAGAGAGAATGCGCCACTTGGTGACGTGCGTGATCTAGCCGCGCGTGGCGTAAGCGAAGCAGACGAGGCCGAATGCTACGCTGACTACGAGCTGGATATGGAGCAGTGTCAGGTTGCGATCGCGATGTACAGAGACCCCCGTACTTACTCGCTTTGCGCGCAGCGGGCATTCGGAAAATACCAGCAATGCAGAGGACACTGATATGACGAAACCTCCACGAGCAAGCATCGTTTTTTATGATGAGGACACACAACAACTCAAGATGTGTACGGTATTGCGCTCACGCGTTCAAGCGGCCATTGACCGGTCGACGGCGCTTACCATCCCGCCCGATGTACCGGAGCACTCGGAAAAGCCATTGACAGACGAAGATGCCCGAAAACTCGGCGGCATGCTCATGTTAATGCAAGGATTTTCCAATCCGGAACTACGTGAACGACTTCAAATTACAACGGACGAGCCTATGGACTGGAACGCGCCCTTACCTTCGAGCGAGTAACACCTGACATTGTGGCCACGTCGGTATCGACGCCGCTCGGCAATGCTCAGGCGTTCGCGTATGTGCATAGCGGCCGAAATCGCACGCCCACAATCGGAGTCCTCAACGGAATTGTTCTATGGACACGAAAGAGGAAATCACGCGACGCCTGACGGCGTTGGTTGGCCTTAACGTTAGCTGGGTCAGCCACGCTGCGGATATGTTGACGATGCAGTTTGGGCCGCAGCGGCAGTACACAACGTCGAGAGGGACTGTCCTGGAAGGTGGTGCATTTGCGCTGCACGTCCAATGCTCATGGCGACTGGAAGAAGGTGGCCGGGTTGTCGCGACGGAAGATGATCTGCGTGGGCCGGACGAAAAGGCGCACGCCAGCGCTGATTGCCTTCGAGGAAGTCTGGTTGATCGCGGCCCGGTGCTCGTCGAGGCGGTGTCCGTGGACGAGGCGGCTAGCATCGTACTTTTCCTGTCTCGGGACTTTCGGCTCATCGTTACACCAGATGGTGCCGAAGACGATGAGGACTGGCGTTTTTTCGCGCCGGGCGTGAGCGGGCCGCACCTTGTCATTGAAGGCGGCAGGATTACGCCAGAATCATTTACCTAAGATGCGATCGACAGCAAAGAACGAGTACTCGCTTCAGACCGATCTGGAGATGTGCCGCATCGGAATTAATTGATCTATGGACACACTCAAGCAATACGAATTCTTCCACGACTGGTATTTGATCGGTATCTCGGCAGACATGGACGCCAGGATCGTGGAACTGCTATTGATGCTCGACGACATAGCACAGCAAGCGCGCGTGATCTTTCAAGGTGCATCGCGTTGCCTCGTCAATGACTTTCTGATTCAGAACATCGTCTACGATGCGAAGATTCTCCGTGACCATGATTCCACCGAATACAAGCAAGCACTCGAATCGCTAGAGAAATCCTATTTTGGAAAAGCATACTATCAACCCAAGCCGATAGCCGTTTTTTCGGCCACACTGGGTGCCGATCTACTGGTTGAATTCGACTCGTTCGAAATCAAGCCGGTTTCGCCTATGGCAGTTACGGCTGCATGATCGGAAAACGACCAATATGACGAAGCCTCCCAATGGCAAATGGTTGGACAACATTCACACCTACACGCCGTGAACGGGACACCAAATGAAACCACAGCACCAACTCGCCCACGCTTCGTTCAATATCTATCAGGACGTTGAGCCGCGTGAATTCTGGACAAGCTATTTCGCTGTCGTGCCGAATACCGCGGGCATAAAGGGCGAACGTTTCATCACGCCATCAGGGCGCATGAGTGCCGGTGCGCTGCGCGTCGGCCTCTGGAGTATCAGCAGTAAGAAAACCGTACAGAGTGACGCGCTGACACCTCATCTTCGTTATCTGGTCGAACGCCTGGCATTGCCTCGGGTTGACCTCTTTGAGTTGCTCAAGCGCACGAGCGCGCAGATGCGCTTTTTGCTATTGAGACAATGCGAGTGGAAACCGAGTGCCCGATGTGCCTGACGACATTCGGGCGACGATGCAAGCGCTGGGAGGCACGGTGGAGATTGACGAGTATCGCTAAGCAACCTGTCGATATGTCTATCCAGCTTCTTCGAGTGCCTCACCCGTCATCGCGCACGGAGCGCCGCGGGATTTAACGATGACGACGAAGGCGTGCCCATCTCCATGCCCCATTGGTAAATCAATATGACAGATGAAATATTGAAGACGCGGAACTATTTTCACGATTGGTATCTGGACAGCGTAGTCATTGGCCCGAATACCGAGCCCCGCACGCTGACGCTTGGTCTGTACCTCGCCAACAGGCGCGCGGCGGTCACGTTCAATGGCGTAACGTGTGTTTCAGTTGAGCACCTTGGCTTACTGAATATCGTCTACGGCATTCACATCGTTGCCCCCGACGACGAGAAGCACGCGCGGGCCAGTGCAGTGCTCGAAGCAGGTGAGCAGCTTACGGACAGGAAAGCCGCCTTGCTTGCTTTCGTCTACGCCACTCTGGGCGCCGAACTCGCGATTGAGTGTGACTCGATCGAGGTCCACGAGACCGACGGCGGAACATTGGACCCTCTGTTCCGGTGACCGAGATCTCGGAGCGTTCGCGTCAACCCATTGCCAGGATGACCCTATCTTGACGATTCTGACAGGCTTGCCTGACATCAGGTTGGTATACCTCAGCCTGTCACAATGGCTCGATCAAGTTGAGACGGTGGCCACACCCGCAGAACTTCGCATCCTCGGTCTTGAATTCGCCTTCAGCCACAAACGGGAAAACGCGGCGTGTTAGTGTTAATAACTCAACTTGAATGCTGCTCCGGCGTTACACGCAAAATCGATGGCCCACTGCCGGTAAAGTGGCTGATTCGTTGTTTTGAGGGTAACGCCGGTTTGAACCGCTAATTGAGACCAGCCTCAATGACCTCATCGATTACCCGGACACTCACCAGCATCCCATCTGCTGTCGGTCATGACAGCAATGCAGAGGCAACGCCGTCCAGACCGGCGCCAATAAAAACATCTAGCGCGTCGCCCGACGCTCGTTTTCTGGACCTGCCTTCCTTTCAACGAAGGACTGACAGCCAGGCGAATCGGCCAACGCTCGCGACGCTTCCCGACGACATATATCGGGAGATAAGCGATCACCTGCCGCTGCAAGATGTCGCCGCGCTAGCGCAAAGCCGCCTCCGCCCATTCAAAGCGTTAAAGCCTTTGAACGACGCTCACTTGTGGGCCAATAAGGCTGGCTCGTTGGATCTGGACAATCTACTGCAACTGATGGGCACGCGCGGGCTCAGCCAGTCGAACATGCAGCAGACGAGCATCGCCCAGCTAGCCCCGGTACGCCACGAAGAAGTTTTCAATCGGACCGCCACACCCCTGCTGAAGCTGCTGAATGCGGATCCCGGCAAGCTTCAGGCGCAAGATCTGCACGACAGCATCGTCACGGTAGGCAACATGCGGCCGGAAGAGATGCGCGGCGTTGCGACAGGGGCAGTTGCAAGTTTGCTGTCGCGCGTGCAGCCGAGCAAATTGCAGCAAACCGCGTTCGACCAACTTGAGAAGTTAGTCGGAACATATCCGCCGGAGAACCGGTCGCCGACGCTGATGAGCCTTAGCGCCAATATTTTCAAGTTGCCGCAACCGGCAAGCCCCGACTCGCTGCAGTACGCCGCTGGCAATCTGAACAAGGTACTGGCACATCTCGAAGCAATCGACGACACGCAACGCGGCCCCATCCTGCAAACGCTGATCGCTCAGTTTCCCACCTTTGTCTTAAACCACGGCGACTGGAAAGCACGTTTCGATGCAACAATTGCAGCAACTCGTGAGACGTCGCCACAAACCCAAGCGCTGGTGCGGTCGGCATTCGAGGGGTTTCTGCGCACATGTGAGCCGCTTCTTGCACAGAGAGAAGCCTTGCCTGGACACCCGAGGGTGTTCGTTACAGGTGACGAGTATCAGGATGCGCAGAGGCTGGTCAGCGAGTTGAATGCGAATGCGGCATAAGTGGCGCACAGGGAGCGGAAATTGAAAGCGACTTGTCATGACTGATCCGCTGAGCGAGTGTGTTTTCTATGTCATCGAACAACAGCTTCGCCAGAGGTTTCCGATATTATTTGGGTGCTGCGCTTGAGGAACACGGTAGGTTTGGGGATACGTCAGTATTAGCGTACGAAAAGTCCGTTTCTTGAGGGCCCCCATAAGACGCCCGCAAACTCGGCGGCATGCTCATGTTAATGCAAGGATTTTCCAATCCGAAGCTACGTGAACGACTTCAAATTAAGACGGACGGGCCCATGGACTGGAACCCGCCTTTGCCTTCGAGCGAGTAACCTCTTTCGTCGGCCACACCGGTATCGACGTCGCTCGGCGGTACGCAGGCGTTGTCTATCAGACCGATATACCTGGTGGCAATGCCGAGCAACCGGCGAAATCAACGGTCAACGAACGATATGCAGCCAAGATGTTCTGATAGCGGCATGTCAAGCGCTGCCCCCTCAACTCTTCCTCCTCACCGCCCGAACATACCCTCCCCTCTCAACCTGCATCTTCCTGTCGAGCACAAGCACCCCCTCAGCCACATCCTTCCGCACCGTCGTCCCCGCCGCAATGGTCGCGCCTCGTCCCACGCGCACCGGCGCGACGAACTGCGTATCCGAACCCACGAACACGTTGTCCTCGATAATCGTGCGATGCTTGTTCACACCGTCGTAGTTGCAGGTGATGGTGCCCGCGCCGATGTTCACGCCCGCGCCCACGTCGGCGTCGCCGAGGTAGCTCAGGTGGTTCGCCTTCGAGCCGGCACCGACGCGCGCATTCTTCACCTCGACGAAATTGCCCACGTGAACCTCGTCGGCAAGCTGCGCGCCGGGGCGCAAACGCGCATACGGTCCAAGCACAGCATGCGCGCCGACCTCTGCATTGTCGATGTGCGTATAAGCGTCGATACGCGTTCCCGCGCCAATCGACGCGCTACGGATCACGCAGTTCGGCCCCACGGTGACGTTGTCCGCCAGCGTCACCTCGCCCTCGAACACGCAGTTGACGTCGATAAACACATCGCGCCCGCACGTCAGCGAACCGCGTACGTCGATCCGCGCCGGATCGGCCAGCGTAACGCCCGCGACCAGCAGTGCCTCCGCCACGTTGCGTTGATGCACGCGCTCCAGTTCGGCGAGCTGCTGCTTGCTGTTCACGCCGAGCGTTTCCCATGCGTGGTCGGGCTGCGCGGTCACGGCCGGATAGCCGGCGGCAATCGCCGCTTCCACGACGTCGGTCAGGTAATACTCGCGCTGGGCGTTGTCGTTCTTCAGCGTGGCGAGCCAGCCCGCGAGCGGCGCGGTCGGCGTCACGATAATGCCCGTGTTGATCTCGGCGATCTTGCGTTCCGCTTCGCTCGCATCCTTCTGTTCGACGATGCGCGCGACCTTGCCCGCCGCGTCGCGCACGATGCGCCCGTAGCCGCTCGGGTCGTCGAGCGTAACGGTCAGGATGCCGTAGCGGTTTCGGCCCGCAGCCTCGACGAGGCGTTCGAGCGTCAACGCGCGCGTCAGCGGCACATCGCCGTACAGCACGAGCGTGGGCACGTCCGCATCGAGCAGCGGCAGGGCCTGTGCGAGCGCGTGGCCCGTGCCGAGTTGCTGGGCCTGCAGCGCGAACCGCACGTCGGGCGCGCCGACCGCTTCGCGCACGGCCTCGCCGCCATGACCTGTCACGACGACGAGGCGGGTCGGCGAGAGCGCGCGGGCCGTATCGATAACGTGCGAGAGAAGCGGCTTGCCGGCGAGCGGATGAAGCACTTTCGGCAGCGCGGAGTGCATGCGTTTGCCCATGCCGGCCGCGAGAATCACGATATTCACGAGGATGACCGTTTGCGAGTGTGGTGAGTGAAAGGAGACGGGGGAGAGCGCCGCATCGTCAGTGACAAGGCACGCGCAGCGTCTGTCCATCGGTATTGCCGGCGAACTGGCGGATTTCGTCCGCGAGTCCCAGCGTCGGTTTGTCGTACTTGTAGCAGTAAGGCACGGCTGGCACCTTCTCCGGCTGATAGCTCTGCAAAACCGCCCTGGCATCGCGCAGATAGAGATTGTCCCTGACCAGCAGAGACGCGCGATAGTCGCTCCCGCTCGCGTAAAGCTGGGCCGTCTGCTCGAAATGCTTCTGGTCCGATCCGCCGTTCGGCAATGCGCTTCTCGCCGGCGCCCCGGCGATGTAGTCGCAATAACGCGCCTTTACGCCCTCCACTGTCGGGAAGAACTCCGGCTCCACGCAACGGCGATCCGACGTGTTGCTGAAGATGTTCCCCTCCACCAGCGCCCGTGCCTGCAGGCTAAAGCTCATGCCGTAAAAATCCCAGTTCTCGAGCAGGTTGTTGAAGAGATGAAACGTGCCGAACTGCGCACGCGGATTGCGCTGCACGGTATTCAGGAAGTAGCAGTGATGGACCGTCACGCGCGCCACCTTGTCGCGCCCGTAATTGGCGAACAGGTTCTTCGACGTGATGTTGTTCAGCAGCATGACCTTGTCGTCGTCATGAAACTTGACCCACGACACCGTCACGTCCGTCGAGCCGTTTTTTACGTTGAGCAGGCGATCGGCGAAGCGCGAAAGATCGAGATGGTCGATCCAGACATCGTGCGAATAATTGGCTACGTTGATGGCCTGCGAAAACGTCCGCAACCGTCCGTCGATGGTCAGATGCGTGACGATCACGTTGCTGCTGCCGTAAATGCCGAGCCCGTAGTCGAGCAGCGTCACGCGATGGCCGCGGCCGTCGATCGTGACGTTGCCCGGCACGCGCAGTTGCGAGCGCAACGCGATGGTCATGTCCGACGCGAAGCGGATCCAGCGCCGCCCGCCGGCGTGAGCGAGCGCGTCGCGCAGCGTGCCCGGTCCCGCGTCCGCCCCCGACGTTACGGTCACGACCTCGCCGCCCTCGCCGCCCTCGCCGCCCGTCGCCGCGCGCCCGTAACCCTCGCGCTGCGCGAGCAGATCGGCGACGAACGGGCACGCCGCGTTTGCGCTCGCGCAACTGCCGCCGGAATCCGCGAACGCCGCACGCGGCGTCGCGACCAGTGCAAGGCAAACGAGCAGCCACGGCCGCCACCTTCTTATGATGCTTGAGTCGATCCTCATGAACCTTGCCTTGATGGGGAGTCCAACTTACTCGACCGTGACCGACTTCGCGAGGTTCCGCGGCTTGTCGACATCGGCGCCACGCGCGCACGCGGTGTGATAGGCGAGCAACTGCAACGGCACCGTGTACAGAACCGGCGACAGCACCCCGTAATGCGCCGGCAGGCGAACGACATGAAGCCCCTTTTCATCGGCGATGCGCGTGTCCTTGTCGGCAAGCACGTAGACCTCGCCGCCGCGCGCCCGCACCTCCTGAATGTTCGACTTCATCTTCTCCTGCATCTCGTCGTCCGGCACGATTGCGATCACGGGCATGGCCGCCGTCACGAGCGCGAGCGGGCCATGCTTGAGTTCGCCGGCCGGATAGGCCTCGGCGTGAATATAGGAAATCTCCTTGAGCTTGAGCGCGCCTTCGAGCGCGATCGGATATTGCAGCCCGCGCCCGAGGAACAGCGCATGCTCGCTGGTGGCCAGCTGCTTCGCCCATGCGGCGATCTGCGGTTCGAGCGCGAGCGCCGCCGTCAGCATCTGCGGCAACCCATGCAACTGTTGCAGATACTGCGACTCGCGCAGCGCCGTGACGTGACCGCGCTGGCGTCCGAGCGTCACGGCCAGCATGAAAAGCGCCACCAGTTGCGCGGTAAACGCCTTCGTCGAGGCGACGCCGACCTCCTGCCCCGCCTGGGTCAGAAAGCGCGTGCCGCACAGCTGCACCATCGCGCTCGACGGCACGTTGCAGATCGTGAGCGTGCGGGTCTGGTCGAGCGACTGCGCGTACTTGAGCGCGGCCAGCGTATCGGCGGTCTCGCCCGACTGCGAGATCGTCACGACGAGCGCGCGCGGGCTCGCCACCGGTTCGCGATAGCGGTACTCGCTCGCGATCTCGACATCGGTCCTGATCTTGGCGATCGATTCGAGCCAGTACTTCGCGACGAGACCCGCGTAGTAGCTCGTGCCGCAGGCGAGTATCTGGATGCTGTCGATGCCGTCGAACGTCGCGGGCGCGGCCTCGCCGAACAGCTCGGCCTTGAACGCTTCGACACCGCGCGTGGTCGCGGCCACCACGGCGGGCTGCTCGAAGATTTCCTTCTGCATGTAGTGCCGGTAGCTTCCGAGCTCCACCGCCGCGTTCGCGACGCTCACCTGCTGGGACTCGCGCACGACCGGCTTGCCGTCGCGCGCCACGATGCGGATCGATTCGCGCGTCAGTTCGCAGACGTCGCCGTCGTCGAGAAACATGAAGCGCTCGGCCTGGCCCGTCAGCGCGAGCGCGTCGGAGGCGAGAAAATTGCCCGCCTCGCCGGCGCCGATCAGCAGCGGCGAGCCCTCGCGCGCGCCGACGATAAGGTCCGGCCGGTCCTCGTGCACCACCGCGATCGCGTAGGCACCGTGCAACCGTTGCACGGCCTCGCGCACCGCCGCGAACAGGTCGCCGTCATAGACGCTGTGGATCAGATGGGCGATGACTTCCGTATCGGTCTGCGACACGAACTCGTAGCCGCGGCCGGCGAGTTCGTCGCGCAGCGATTCGTAGTTTTCGATGATGCCGTTGTGGACCACCGCCAACGCATCGCGGGACAGCATCGGATGCGCATTGCGGATTTCCGGTGCCCCGTGTGTCGCCCAACGCGTATGAGCAATGCCGCTCGCGCTTTCGAGCCCCGCGCGGCGCAGCCGCGAATCGAGGTGCGATACGCGCTCGATACTACGCATCCGTTCAAGACCCCGCTTCGAATTCACGGCGACGCCGCACGAATCGTAGCCGCGATATTCGAGGCGCCGGAGACCTTCGACCAGCACCGGAACAATATTCTCTCGCGCAACCGCACCAACAATGCCGCACATGACTGTTTCCTTTTCTCGTGTTGGGGCGTGCTTTCACGCCCATGCCTGAGTGTGTGTTATCGATTGACGCGACCTGCCGCATCGGGCCGACTCAAGCCGGCGACCGCTCGCCCGCGATGAATGCGAGGTACCAGGAGAGCGCTTCCGTCATGCCGCGCCTCAGATCGAACAGCCCTGAGAAGCCCAGCTCCCGTACCGCCTTCGCGATGTCGGCCTGCGAATGGCGCACGTCGCCCGCGCGGAACGACTGGTAGACCGGCTGCTTCGCGTAGTGCACGCCGTGCGTGGCGAGCCCGGCCTGGATGATCGAGAACAGGTCGTTGAGCGTGGTGCGGCCGCCCACCGCGACGTTGTACACGTCGCTCGCGGCGAGGTCTTCCTTCAGCGCGGCGCGCAGGTTGGCCTGCACGACATTGCCCACGTAGCAGAAGTCGCGGCTCGTTTCGCCGTCTCCGTTGATCTGCACGTCGTCGCCCGCCAGCATCGCCGCGATCCATTTGGGGATCACCGCGGCATACGCGCCGTCCGGGTCCTGACGCGGGCCGAACGCGTTGAAGTAGCGCAGGCCGATCGAATGAAAACCGTAGGTGCGCGAATAGACGCTCGCATAGAGTTCGTTGACGAGCTTCGTCACCGCATACGGCGAGAGCGGATTGCCGATGCGCTCCTCGCGCTTCGGCAGATTGGGTTCGTCGCCGTAGGTCGAGCTCGACGCGGCATAGACGAAGCGCCGCACGCCGGCCTGGCGCGCGGCGTCGAGCATCGACAGAAAGCCGGACACGTTGACGTCGTTGGTCGTTTTGGGGTCCTTCACGGAGCGCGGCACCGAGCCCAGCGCCGCCTGATGCAGCACGTAGTCCACGCCGGCGACCGCCTTCGCGCACGAGTCCGCGTCGCGAATGTCGGCCTCGTGGAACGCGAACCGGCTCCAGGCCGCCCCGCCGACCCGCTTCTTCACTTCGTGCAGGTTGTGCCAGTGGCCGGTGGCGAAATTATCGAGGCCGCGCACGTCCTGCCCGAGCAGCAGCAAGGTCTCGACGAGATTGGAGCCGATAAACCCCGCGGCGCCGGTGACGAGCCAGCAATAGCGCTTTTCCTGCAACAAGGTTCGCAGCCCATCCTGCGTTCCGTCCTGTAGCCATGACGGCAAGCCGGCTTGCGCCGCGGTTTCGTTCTGTTTCATGTTTGCTTCTCCACGTTCTGCGTAATCTTCTACGTAATCGTTAGTGAACCCAATCAACCCTTGTCCGTCGCCGCATTCGAGCGGTCGGCCGCCACCACGTGCCGCCAGAGCCCGCCGCTCAGGCGCAGGTTTTCCGGCTGCCCGGCGAGATGGCCGCGCAGATGCGCGAGCCATTCGTGCTGCCATCGCGCCACGTAGTCTTCGAGCGTTTCGCCGTCATGCGGCTCGGAGAGCCGTTCGAGCGTATGCACGATGCGGCCCCGCTCCCATCTGGGCGCATAGAAAACCGAGGGCAGTCCGAGGCGGTAGCTCGCGCGCGCGGCGAAGCTCGACCACGTGATCTCCTGGCTCTCGAACGGCACGCGCGCCGCGGCCGGATTGAGCGCGCCATCCACGGCGAGACACACGGCATGTCCTTCCTGCAGCGCCTTGAGGCTGGCCTTCACGACCTGCACTTCGGTCCTGTCGCTCGTCGAGATCAGCGAGCGGGCGTAGTGGCTGCGGCTGATACTCGGCGTCGATGCGACCCAGCGCGACGGAATGTCGAGCAGATCGAGCGCCATCAGGCCGCCGTACAGCGGCCCCACGTGGGCCGTGGCGAGCACGAAGCCGCGTCCGCCCTCGCACAGCGGCTCGAAGAACTGCTCGGCCTCGTCGAGGTTCGCGAGCAGTTCCATCGCTTCTTCCGCGCGATCCTCGCGGCATTCGAGCCAGTCGAGCAGCAGGTGGTCGGCGAGATAGCCCCATTGCGCCGCGCGCTCCCAGTCCTCGCGCGACAACGCTTGTGTCGCCGCTTGTGCTGCCGCTTGTGCTGCCGTTTGTGTCACCGCCTGTGTCGCCGCTTGCGCCGCAGGCTGTGCCGCCGCCGGCTCCGCGCCGGCTTCGCCGCTCGCGCCGCGCAGCGCCCAGA
>NZ_VWWM01000053.1:0-59877 GCF_011752945.1 Paraburkholderia sp. Cy-641 | reverse complement strand
CCGGCTTCTCGACCTGAGTGCCGGGGTCCGGCCGTTTACGGCGTCAGGGATACGCCGCCGGATCCCGAAGCCGCAGCGTTCGAACGGACCCGGGCGTCATGCCGCCCGCGTTCTCCACAATCCCCCGTCGCGCAGTCTTCAGTGCTGCCCAGCCCGCTGTGCGTCCGCGTAACCGGTCAGTTCGAGATACGCGCGGCCCATCTCCACGCCCTCACGGCTCACGCTCTCCGCACCTTCCCAGTACACCGCGCCGGTCGATTGCCGTGAGTCGAGTTCCTGATCGTCCATCAGCGGATCGAACTGCCACGTCAACGGACCTGTCCTGACCTTCATCGAGACCGGGTACGAAGCGCTTGTATTCAGAGTACCTCACGCAAAGCCGGCTAAGCTTGCTTGCGCGTTGGCTCAGATCGGCCAGCAATAAAACGATCGAGTCGTTCGCTTGCTTCCGCGATGGCCCAAAGCGGTGCTCGGTGCAGTTGTCGATCGTAATTCGTCGCGATCGACGAAAAAAGCGAGAATCCCGTGTCGTCGAGCTGCCATGTATCGTTTTCTCTGCCGGTGTCGAATACCGCTGCCGCCGTGCGATCCGCGGCGCAGAACTCTTCGTGGTTCATCGAACCGAAGCCGGCTTCTGCCAGATAACCGGTTAGCAGCATGATCTGCGTGAGCGTCTGCGCGTCGGTTTTGCTGCCGGCACCGCGACGCAACGCGTCGAGCGACAGATGTACCCGTAACGCGAGATCGTCGGCGATCTGACGAGGCATGGGCAACAGCATGGCTTTGGCATGCCGCGCGCGGGCGGCGCCTGTGTGGCGGGACAAGGGAATGCGTTGTGCCATGAAGGTCTAATCAGTTTGCCTGAGCACATGCAATAACGGCGCGCTCCGAAAAAGATTGAGCCCTCACCACGCATACTTGGCAGAATCGTTTGCACAGCCCACAGCCCACAGCCCACAGCCCACAGCCCACAGCCCACAGCCCACAGCCCACAGCCCACAGCCCACAGCCCACAGCCCGCAGCCCGCAGCCCGCAGCCCGCAGCCCGCAGCCCGCAGCCCATAGCGCTCGCGCGTAGCGTCGATAACCCCGACCTGCTGCTCGACTACGGCGACAACGGCATGTCGGACGGCACGTACGACACGATAGTTTTGCTCGAAGAAAGGTTGCGAGAACCTCGAAGGCATCGCCAGCGGGCCGTTGTGCGATCCGCAGGCCGTCGTTGCGCTGATAGCGGCGGGCGTTGACAGCATGGCACCGTGACCATCGGCAACAAGCTCACGGGCGACGCGCGGAGGCTGCGCCCACCGCTCGCAGTGACGGGCATCGTGCGCGCGCTGACCGACGGCGAACACGCGATCAGCGCTCCAACCTGCACCGGGCCACGCGCGTTCATCGCGCCTGCCGAGCGATACGCGACACCGGCACCGTGAAGCTCGTCGTTACCGGGCACACACATGAATGAGCCAGGTGATCGCGGCATGTCTGAAAGCGGTCGATATCGATCCGCGTCGCGCGCGTTTCCTGCCGCTCAGATCACACAGGTATTGCAGCCCGGTTCTCGTGCCGATTGCCGCAGCACTCGTCGAATACGATCGCCGCCGCCTCACGCGTTCGGACTACGGCCTCTCATCCAGTGGAGCCTATGCCGCGGCCGGTTTATCCGCTCGATACGCAGACCGCGCGAACGTACCAATGCGTCACGCCTGTCGTTCAGGCGGCTCACCACGAACAGCACCACACACACGACGCAACGTACCGCGCGATAAATTGCGCGGAGGGCTTGTGCGGTGCGCAAGGAGTCTCTATAATTCGCGCCTCTAAAGGCTCGTAGCTCAGTTGGTTAGAGCACCACCTTGACATGGTGGGGGTCGTTGGTTCGAATCCAATCGAGCCTACCAACGCATCTGTGACGTAGACGAAAGCGGTTCCGCTTTCGTCTACGCTCCTGTCAATTCAGGCAGCAGCAGGCCTCGTAATCTTTCGGTAGTTTCTCGAATCCGCAGTACATCCCCCCGTTTTCTTTGCTTGCATGCGACTCGGCGCCAGCACAAGTAACGCATAGCGAGTACTTCGGTGCACCCGCACCAGCGCTTCACCGTATCGCGTCGTCTTGCGCCAATGCGCGGTACAGTTAGGCTTCGTGCTTTCGTCACCGACTCAACTGCCGTCTGCCTGCATGCGATGCCGGCAGCTTCACAGGGAGCTGACGCAATGAAGAAGCTCATCAACGACGTGTCCACCGTGGTCCCCGACATGCTCGACGGACTCGTGGCGCTCAATCCTCATCTTTCGCTCCTGCAGGGCGGCACGATCGTCGTGCGCGCCGATGCCGAAGCCGTGGCCGCGCGCGGCGAAGTCGCGTTGATCTCGGGTGGCGGCTCGGGTCACGAGCCCGCGCACGGCGGCTATGTGGGCCACGGCATGCTGAGCGCGGCGGTGGCCGGCGAGGTGTTCACGTCGCCGTCGACAGATGCCGTGCTCGACGCGATACGCGCGGTGGCCGGCCCCGCGGGCGTGTTGCTGATCGTGAAGAACTACACGGGCGACCGTTTCAACTTCGGCCTCGCCGCCGAGATTGCGCGCGCCGAGGGCATCCCCGTCGACATGGTGATCGTCGCCGACGACGTCGCGCTGACCGCGCGTGGCGATCACGCCGGCCGTCGCGGACTCGCGGGCACGGTGCTGGTTCACAAGATCGCCGGCGCGGCGGCCGCGCGCGGCATGCCGCTCGCCGAGGTCGCGCGGATCGCACGCGAGACGGCTGCGTCGCTCGGCACGATGGGCGTCGCGCTGACGCCATGCACAGTGCCGGCAGCGGGCAAGCCGGGCTTCGAGCTGGCCGACGGCGAAATCGAATGGGGCCTCGGCATTCACGGCGAACCGGGCGTCGCGCGCGGCATGCTCGAGCCGGCCGAGGCGATCGTCGGCAAGCTGCTTGCGAAGATCGTCGACGATCTTGTATTGCAGGCAGGCGAGCGCGTGACGCTGCTCGTGAACAACCTCGGCGGCACGCCGTCGAGCGAATTGAACGTGGTGGCCGGCGTCGCGTTGCGCGAGCTGGACAGGCGAGGCATCAAGGTCGAGCGCGCATGGGCCGGCACGTTCCTGAGCGCACTGGAAATGGCCGGCGTCTCGCTGACGCTGCTGCGCGTGGACGACGAGCGGCTTGCGTGGCTCGATGCGGCCGCGCACACGAGCGCATGGCCCGCGTTGAGCGGCCGCGTCGCGCAGGTGTCCGTACGATCCGCGCCCGCCGCGCCGCAACAGGCGAGCGGCGCGACGCTCGCGCGCGAGGCCACGCTGCGTCGGGTGATCGAAGCCGTTTGCGCGTGTCTGCTCGAAGCGGAGCCGACGCTAACCGGGATGGATCAGCGCGTCGGCGATGGCGATCTCGGCATCAGCCTCGCGCGCGGCGCCCGCGCCGTGCAGCACGAACTCGATTCGTATGCGGCGGAGTCGTCCCCGGGGGCCGTGTTGCGCGGCATGTCCGCGACGTTGCGGCGCGTGGTCGGCGGCACGTCGGGGCCGCTGTACGCGGTGATGCTGCTGCGTGCGGCGGCCGCGCTCGAATCGTCGGGCGCGCCTACGGCGCAGCAGTGGGCGGCGGCCTTCAGCGCGGGTGTCGATGGATTGATGGAACTGGGTGGCGCGAAGCCCGGCGACCGCACGATGGTCGATGCGCTCAAGCCCGCCGCCGATGCGTTGCACAGTGCGCTCGCGCAAGCGGCGACGACGGATGCTGCCTTGAACGCGGCCGTCGCCGCAGCGGTCGACGGCACTTCGCGCACAGCGTCGATGCATCCGCGCCGTGGGCGTTCGAGCTATGTCGGCGAGCGCGCGCTCGGTTACGCGGACCCGGGCGCGCATGCAGTGGCGTTGTGGCTCGCCGCGATTTGCGAGGCGCTGGCCGGTCGAGCGTAGGGTGGGCGCAGACCGCAAACCTCCTTACGGCCGCAGCAGATCGAATCCCGCCAGCACCACGACGCCGCTCAACGCAATCAGCGCCACCGAGTGCTGTCCGCTATACAGCAGCCCGGCGGCCGACCAGCAGGTCACGGCGAATGCGGTGATACGTTTCATCGTTCGGCAGAGCAGGCAACGCCGCTTCAGAACCCCAACGCCACGGCCAGCAAGCCACTCACGACACCGCACAGCGCGACCGCCACCGCGACCACGGTCAGCACGCGCTTCGGAAACGAGCGCGACAGCATTGCGAGCGACGGCACGCTGACGAGCGGCAGCGTCATCAGCAGCGCGCCGGCGGGGCCTGCCGCCATGCCGAACGACAGCATTGCCTGAATGATCGGCACTTCGCCGGCGGTCGGGATCACGAACAGCGTGCCGGCAATCGAGAGCGCGATGATCCACAGGAGGCTGTTGTCGATGTCCGGGCCGATGTGCGGAAACAGCCACGCGCGCGCCGCGCCGAGCACCAGCACGAGCACGATGTACTCGGGCACGAGGCGCAGCGTCATCCGGCCGAGAATCTTGATCCAGCGCGTGAACGCGGTGCCCGGATCATCGCGGCTGATCAGCTCGGCCACGGCCGCCTGCGACGCTTGCGCTTCCTGCGGCGTGACCATGCGGTTCACCAGATAGCCGAGGCCGAACACCATCACGAGGCCGAGCGCGAGGCGCAGGCCCATCCACTGCCAGCCGAGCACGAAGCCCATGAAAATCAGCGTGGCCGGATTGAGCGCGGTGTTGCCGAGCCAGAACGCGATCGCCGCGCCCGGCGCAGCCTCGCGCGCCCGCAAACCGGCGACGACCGGCGCCGCGCAGCACGTGCACATCATGCCCGGCAGCGACATCAGGCCGCCCTTCACGACGCTGCCGAAATCGGTGCGGCCGAGCGCGCGCGCGACCCACTGCGGCGGAATCAGCGCCTGCACCGCGGAGCCGAGCAAGAGGCCGAGCACCATGGCCTGCCAGATCGCCTTGCCGTAGGCGAGCGCATAGTCGATCGCGGCTTGCCACGACGCGGCCGGCGCGTTCGCGGACGAGCCCATCAGGATCGACTTGCCGATCGAATGCTGGCTCGCGGCGACGAACGCGCGGTTGTAGTACGGGAACCACTTCACATAGAAGAGGCCGATGACGGCGATCAGCAAAAAGACGATCCAGCCGAGCGCGACGCGAGGTTGCCGAAGGGTAGATTGCATGGGGGTCCAGAGGTCGTTCGTTTGGATTAGCCGGCGACGAGCGTTCGGCTTTCGAGCTGCGCGAGCAGCGTTTTCGCCTGCTCGACGACGTCGGCGTCGTTCGGGCGGAAATCGAGTGGCAGCGCGTTCGGCAACTGCTCGAAGTGCTGACCGCTGCTGCGCGCATAGGCGGGGTCGTAGTGCCGTTCGATCAGTTCGCCCGCGAGTTCGGCGCGGCGGTTTTCGTCGACGAGCCGCAGCCAGCCCGTCACGCGCTCGCGGCTATGCAGGCCGATCAGCCGTTGCAACTGCGCCTTCAAATACTCGGGATGGTCGAACAGGTGCGCGTAGTCGTGCAGCAGGAAGGCCGCGCGGTCCTCGCGGCTCGAACGCACCTCGACGCACGCGCCGCGATGGAACGTGTCGAGCAGCGCGAGTGGCAGCGTGATCGAGCCGATGCGGCGGCTTTCCGCCTCGACGAACACCGGCCGGCCCGGGTCGAAACCGCGCAGCGCGGTGACGAGCAGCGTGTCGAAGCGCTTTTGCGACGGCTGCGGCACGCCTGTCCACGCGCCGAGCAGCGAACCGCGATGCGAGGCGAGCGCTTCGAGGTCGAGCGTCTGCGCGCCCGCCTGCGCGAGCGCCGACAGCAGACGCGTCTTGCCGCTGCCGGTCGGGCCGACCAGCGCGATGTAGCCGAAGGTTTGCGGCAGTGTGTCGAGCGTATCGAGCGTCGCGCGCCGGTAGCTTTTGTAGCCGCCGTTGAGTTGCCGCGCCGGCCAGCCGATCATATTGAACAGCGTCGTGACCGAGCCCGAGCGCTTGCCGCCGCGCCAGCAGTAGATGAGCGGCCGCCAGCTGCGCGGGCGGTCCGCGAAGGTCGTTTCCAGGTGATGCGCGATGTTGCGCGCGACGAGCGCCGCGCCGAGCCGCGTGCCCTCGAAGGGCGAGACCTGCTTGTAGGTCGTGCCGACCAGCACGCGTTCCTCGTTGCTCAGCACCGGCGCGCTGATGGCGCCCGGAATATGGTCTTCCGCGAACTCGAGCGGGGTGCGTACGTCGACGATTTCATCGAAATCGCCGGCTTTGTCGAGCGTGACGAGAAGATTTTTCAAGGGAGTAGGGACGAAGCGGACGGCGGGCAGAGCAAAATTATCGCATGGACGGCCCGGGCGGGCCGCGCCGCTCACCCGCTCCCGGCCGTTTCAGACCCGCTCCAGACCGCGTCAGACCACCTCGACGCGCGCGGCTCCGCTCACCATCTCGCCGATCACGCGCGCCTCGCCGAACCCGTCGGCGTGGAACAGCGCGAGCACTTCGTCGACCGCCTCGGGCGCGCACGACACCAGCAGCCCGCCCGACGTCTGCGGATCGGTCAGCAGCGCGCGGGCGGCCGGCGGCAGCGTTGCGGGCAGCACGACGTCGCGGCCGTACGCGTCCCAGTTGCGGCCCGACGCGCCGGTAAAGATGCCGGCTTCCGCGAGACTCGCGACGTGCGGCAGCCACGGCAGGTCCGCATAGCGCACGCGCGCGGTCAGTTGCGAGCCGCGCGCCAGTTCCAGTGTATGGCCGAGCAGGCCGAAGCCGGTGACGTCGGTCAGCGCATGCACGCCGTCGAGACGGGCCAGCTCCGCGCCCGGGCGGTTCAGCTGGGTGGTCGCGCCGATCATCGCCGCGTAGCCGGCCGCGTCGAGCCGGTCTTTCTTGAGCGCGGCCGACAGAATGCCGACGCCGAGCGGTTTGCCGAGGATCAGCACGTCGCCGGCCCGGCCGCCCGCATTGCGCTTGACGCGCTTCGGATCGACGACGCCAAGCGCGACAAGGCCGTAGATCGGCTCGACCGAATCGATCGAATGGCCGCCCGCGAGCGGAATGCCGGCGTCGGCGCAGACCGATTCGCCGCCCTTCAGCACGGCCGCGATCACGTCGTGCGGCAGCACGTTGATCGGCATGCCGACGATCGCCAGCGCCATGATCGGCTTGCCGCCCATCGCGTAGACGTCGGACAGCGCGTTGGTCGCGGCGATGCGGCCGAAGTCGAACGGATCGTCGACGATCGGCATGAAGAAGTCGGTGGTCGCGACGATCGCCTGCTCGTCGTTGAGCCGGTAGACGGCGGCGTCGTCGGCGGTGTCGTTGCCGACCAGCAGGTCGGGGAAGAACGGCAGCGGGGCGCTGCGTCTGAGCAGGTCGGCGAGCAGGCCGGGGGCGATCTTGCAGCCGCAGCCGCCGCCATGCGACAGGCTCGTGAGGCGGGGCGGCTGGTTTGCTTGGGCTTGGGTCATGAGGGCGCGGGGTCCGGGGCTTCGAATCACCGCATTATGAAGCCTGTGCCGGCACCGTGCAGCGCCGCGGGGCGCCGGTTCGGCCCGCGCGGAGCGTGGCTGACGATCTCGCTGCAGGTCGCGAAACCGGCATCTATAATCAAATTTGTCCCCAAAAGAGCCGAGGCCATTCAATGACCCAGATGACCCGGCGACAATTCCTGAAGGTCTCCGCCACCACGCTTGCCGGATCGAGCCTCGCCCTGATGGGCTTCTCGCCGACCCCCGCGCTGGCCGAAGTCCGTCAGTACAAATTGTCGCGCACAACCGAAACCCGCAACACCTGCCCGTACTGCTCGGTGGGCTGCGGCATCCTCATGTACGGACTCGGCGACGGCGCGAAGAACGCGAAGTCGAGCATCATCCACATCGAGGGCGACCCCGACCATCCGGTCAATCGCGGCACGCTGTGCCCGAAGGGGGCGAGCCTGATCGATTTCATCCATAGCGAAAGCCGCCTGCATTACCCCGAGTACCGCGCGCCCGGCTCGAACGAGTGGAAACGCATGTCGTGGCAGGACGCGCTCGACCGCATCGCGAAGCTCATGAAGGAAGACCGCGACGCGAACTTCGTCGAGACGACCGCGGACGGCAAGAAGGTCAACCGCTGGCTGACCACCGGCATGCTGGCGGCATCGGCCGGCAGCAACGAAGTCGGTTATCTGACGCACAAGGCTGTCCGCAGTCTTGGCATGCTCGCATTCGACAATCAGGCGCGTGTCTGACATGGCCCGACGGTGGCAGGTCTTGCCCCGACGTTTGGCCGTGGAGCGATGACGAACCATTGGGTCGACATCAGAAACGCGGATGTGATTCTCGTGATGGGCGGCAACGCGGCCGAGGCACACCCATGCGGTTTCAAATGGGTTACCGAAGCCAAGGCGCACCGCAAGGCGCGTCTGATCGTGGTCGACCCGCGCTTTACGCGCACGGCTTCGGTCGCGGACTACTACGCGCCGATCCGCACCGGCTCGGACATTACGTTCCTCGGCGGGGTGATCAATTACCTGCTGACGAACGACAAGATCCAGCACGAGTACGTGAAGAACTACACGGACATGTCGTTCATCGTCCGTGAAGATTTCGCCTTCAACGACGGTCTCTATTCCGGCTACGACGCCGACAAGCGCAGCTACGACAAGACCTCGTGGGACTACGAGCGCGGCGCCGACGGCTTCGTCAAGGTCGATCCGACGCTGCAGGACCCGCGCTGCGTCTATCAGCTGATGAAGCAGCACTACTCGCGCTACACGCCCGAGCAGGTCGAGAAAATCTGCGGCACGCCGAAGGAGAAGTTCCTGCACGTGTGCGAGATGCTCGCCTCGACGGCGGTGCCCGGACGCGCCGGCACGATCATGTACGCGCTCGGCTGGACGCATCACTCGGTCGGCTCGCAGATCATCCGCACCGGCGCGATGGTGCAATTGCTGCTTGGCAACATCGGCATCGCGGGCGGCGGCATGAACGCGCTGCGCGGCCACTCGAACATCCAGGGCCTGACGGACCTCGGCCTGATGTCGAACCTGCTGCCGGGCTACATGACGTTGCCGATGGAAGCGGAGCAGGACTTCGACGCCTATATCGCGAAGCGCGCCACGCAGCCGCTGCGGCCGAACCAGTTGAGCTACTGGCGCAACTATCGCGCGTTCCACGTCAGTTTCATGAAGTCGTGGTGGGGCGACAAGGCGAGCGCCGACAACAACTTCGGCTACGACTATCTGCCGAAGCTCGACAAGTCCTACGACATGCTGCAGGTCTTCGAGCTGATGAACCAGGGCAAGATGACCGGCTATATCGCGCAGGGCTTCAACCCGCTCGCGGCGGCGCCGAACAAGGCGAAGATCGGCGCGAGCCTGGCCAGGCTCAAGTGGCTTGTCATCATGGACCCGCTCGCGACCGAAACCTCCGAGTTCTGGAAGAACCACGGCGCGTTCAACGACGTCGATTCGGCGTCTATCCAGACCGAGGTGTTCCGTCTGCCGACCACTTGCTTCGCCGAAGAGCGCGGTTCGCTCGTCAGTTCGAGCCGCGTGCTGCAATGGCACTGGCAGGGCGCGGACGGCCCCGGCGAGGCGAAGAGCGATCTCGAGATCATGTCGGGGCTGTGGCTGCGCATCCGCGAGGCGTATCGCAAGGACGGCGGCAAGTATCCCGATCCGATCCTCAACATGAGCTGGCCGTATTCGAACCCGGAAAGCCCGACGCCCGAAGAACTCGCGATGGAGTTCAATGGCAAGGCGCTCGCCGACGTCACCGATCCGACGGATAAGACCAAGGTGCTCGCGAAGAAGGGCGAACAGCTCGCGGGCTTCGCCTTGCTGCGCGACGACGGCAGCACCGCGAGCGGCTGCTGGATCTTCTGCGGCTCGTGGACCCAGGCGGGCAACCAGATGGGCCGCCGCGACAACTCGGACCCGACCGGCATCGGCAATACGCTGAACTGGGCGTGGGCATGGCCCGCGAACCGGCGCGTGCTGTACAACCGCGCGTCGTGCGACGTGAACGGCAAGCCGTTCGATCCGACTCGCAAGCTGATCGCGTGGAACGGCAGCAGCTGGTCGGGTGCCGACGTGCCGGACTTCAAGATCGACGAGCCGCCTGAAAACGGCATGAATCCGTTCATCATGAATCCGGAAGGCGTCGCGCGGTTCTTCGCGCGCGACGGTCTCGTCGAGGGGCCGTTCCCCGAGCACTACGAGCCGTTCGAAACGCCGCTCGGCTACAACCCGCTGCATCCGGACAACAAGGCGGTCGTCAGCAATCCGGCGGCCCGCGTGTTCCCGGACGACCAGGCCGCGTTCGGCACGCACGAGAACTTCCCGCATACGGCGACGACCTACCGGCTCACCGAGCATTTCCATTACTGGACCAAGCACGCGCGCCTGAACTCGATCATCCAGCCGGAGCAGTTCGTGGAGATCGGCGAAGACCTCGCGAAGGAAGTCGGCGTGGTGGCCGGCGACCGCATCAAGGTCAGTTCGAACCGCGGGCATGTGATTGCCGTGGCGCTCGTCACGAAGCGCATCAAACCGCTGATGATCGAGGGGAAAAAGGTTCAGACCGTCGGCCTGCCGTTGCATTGGGGCTTCAAGGGGCTCACGAGGCCGGGCTATCTCGTCAATACGCTGACGCCTTCCGTGGGCGACGGGAATTCGCAGACACCGGAATTCAAGTCGTTCCTCGTCAAGGTCGAAAAGGCATAAGGAAAAGAGATGGCACTGCAATCACTAGACATCAGACGTATCTCGGCCACGACCGTGCCCGCGCCGCAGGTGCGCGAGCCGGTCACGGGCTCGGTCGCCAAGCTCATCGACGTGTCGAAGTGCATCGGCTGCAAGGCGTGTCAGACGGCCTGCATGGAGTGGAACGACCTGCGCGACGAGATCGGCCACAACGTGGGCGTCTACGACAATCCGGCCGACCTGAGCGAGCATTCGTGGACCGTCATGCGCTTCTCGGAGCACGAGAACGACGCCGGCGATCTCGAATGGCTGATCCGCAAGGACGGCTGCATGCACTGCGAGGACCCGGGCTGCCTGAAGGCCTGTCCGTCGCCGGGCGCGATCGTGCAGTACACGAACGGCATTGTCGATTTCCACGAGGAAAACTGCATCGGCTGCGGCTACTGCATCACCGGCTGTCCGTTCAACGTGCCGCGTCTGTCGAAGAAGGATCACCGCGCGTACAAGTGCACGCTGTGCTCGGACCGCGTGGCGGTCGGCCAGGAGCCCGCGTGCGTGAAGACCTGCCCGACCGGCGCGATCATGTTCGGCACCAAGGAGGACATGAAGCAGCAGGCCGAGGATCGCATCGAGGACCTGAAAGACCGCGGTTTCCAGAACGCGGGCCTGTACGATCCGGCGGGCGTCGGCGGCACGCACGTGATGTACGTGCTGCATCATGCCGACCGGCCTTCGCTGTATCACGGCTTGCCGGACAATCCGCGCATCAGTCCGATGGTCAAGCTGTGGAAGGGTATCGCGAAGCCGCTCGCGCTGGCCGGCATGGCGCTCGCGGCGGTGGCCGGCTTCTTCCACTACACGCGCGTCGGGCCGAACGAGGTGAGCGAGGCCGACGAAGCCGAGGCCAATCAGGAAGCCGATGAAGCACGCCGTTCGCAGGAGGACGCGCAATGAAACACTTCGAGCATACCGTGCTGACCGACGCGAAGGGCAACCGCCTGATCGTGCGCTACACGCCGAACGAGCGCACCAATCACTGGATCACCGCGATCGCGTTCGTGCTGCTCGCGCTGTCCGGCCTCGCGATGTTTCATCCGGCGATGTCGTTTCTGTATTTCGTGCTCGGCGGCGGGCAATGGACGCGGATTCTGCATCCGTTCGTCGGCTGCGTGATGTTCATCTCGTTCCTGATACTGGCGCTGCGTTTCTGGCATCACAACTATCTCGACCGGGCGGACATCCAGTGGATGCGGCAGATCGACGACGTGCTGAACAATCGCGAGGAAAAGCTCCCCGCGATCGGACGCTACAACGCCGGCCAGAAGCTGCTGTTCTTCGTGATGGTGGTCTGCCTCGTGCTGCTGCTCGCGAGTGGCATCGTGATCTGGCGGCGCTACTTCTCGCTCTATTTCCCGATCGGGGTGATCCGGCTCGCGGCGCTCGTTCATGCGGCGGCGGCGTTCGTGCTGATCGTCGGCATCATCGTGCATGTCTATGCGGCGCTGTGGGTCAAGGGCTCGATCGGCGCGATGACGCGCGGCACCGTCACGTATGGCTGGGCGCGCAAGCATCATCCGAACTGGTTCCGGGAAACGATCGGCAAGTGAGTGGCCAACGCGTGGCCGACGAGCCGCGAATAAGCAACGGATAAACGCGGATAAACCGCAATCGAGGCGCGTTTCGCCGCGCCGTTCGCAGCGCACCGGGCCGCCGCTCCCCGTCGATGACGGGCGGCGGCCCTTCAGTTTTCAGAGGTCGACACCTTGGTTCAACGCATTCTCGAAGCCGGCGACATCGAATCGCTCGATCACACGGCGATCCCCCGCATCCGCATGCCCGAGCGGCTCGCCGTGTTCGCGCCGCGCGCCGCGCGTCTGCGGCAACTCGCGGCACTCAACAATCCGATCGCCGGCTATCTGCGCCTGATGGCCGTGCTCGCCGACGCGCAGCAGGCCGTGATCGCGACCTTCAAGGCGCAGCCGCCGAGCGCCGAGCTGATCGCGAGCGCGCAGCAGCATTCGATGCCGCTGATCCCGGCGTTTTCCGGCGTGCGCGATCCCGCGTGGCAGGACGTGCTGCGCCAGTTGCTCGACAAGGTCGAAGCGGCCGGTCCGCTCACGCCGCCGCTCGCCGCGCTGATCGCGCGGCTGCGCACGCTCGATGCCGCCGTGCTCGACATTCAGGCCGACGCGATCTTCGCGCAGCGCTTCGAGGACGTCGATCCGGCGAGCGCGCCGTTCATCATGGCCGCGCTGCAGGTCGTGTGGACCGACCTCGCCGCCGACATCGACAAACGCGCGGTGCCCTACGTCGAGACGCCGGGGCTGTGTCCCGTGTGCGGCTCGCATCCGGTCGCGAGCACGGTGCGCGTGGGCGGCGCCTACGACAACTACCGCTATCTGCAATGCGGGCTCTGCGCGACTGAATGGCACATGGTGCGCGCCAAATGCTCGAACTGCGATTCGACCAGGGGCATCGCCTATCACGTGGTCGGCTCGCCCGATGCCGACGCGGCCGCGCGCGAGGCCGAATCGAAACATGCCTCGCTGAAGGCGGAGTCGTGCGACGAATGCCATACTTACCGCAAGATCGGCTTTCTGGCGAAAGACTTCGACTTCGATCCGTTCGCGGACGATCTCGCAAGCCTCACGCTCGATCTGCTGATGGGCGCGGAAGGCTATCGGCGCGCGTCGCCGCATCCGTGGCTGTGGCCGGAGCAGAGCGCCGGCGCGGTCGAGCCGGACAGCGGCGCATCGGCGGAATAGGTAACGGCGAGGCAACAGCGAGGCAGCCGCCAGGCCGCAACCAGTCAGCAGCCTGGCGCAAGTTCAAAACGACACAAGGATTGCCCGTGAGCGATGTGAGCGGCTCGGAATTGCGCGCGCTGATGGCGCGCGTGCCGTCGGTGGAAAAGGTCATGGCGTCGGAGCCATTCGCGGCGCTCGTGAGCGAATACGGACGCACCCAGGTGCTCAACGCGCTGCGCGCCGCGCTCGATGCCTGGCGGCTGCACGCGCAATCGGGCCACGCGGCCGATAATCCGCCGCTCGGCGCGCTCGATACCGGGCAATTGCAGGGCACGGTCGAAGCAGCGCTGCGCGCGCGCAACGCATCGCGTCTGCGTAGCGTGTTCAATCTCACCGGCACGGTGCTGCACACGAACCTCGGCCGCGCATTGTTGCCCGACGAAGCGGTGCGCGCCGTGATGAGCGCGCTCACACAGCCGGCGAATCTCGAATTCGATCTCGCCACCGGCAAGCGCGGCGACCGCGACGATCTGATCGACGAACTGATCTGCGAGCTGACCGGCGCCGAAGCCGCGACCGTGGTCAACAACAACGCGGCGGCGGTGCTGCTCACGCTGTCCGCGCTGGCGGCGAAGAAGGAAGTCGTGGTGTCGCGCGGCGAACTCGTCGAAATCGGCGGTGCGTTTCGCATTCCCGACATCATGAGCCGCGCGGGCGCGAAGCTGCGCGAAGTCGGCACGACGAACCGCACGCATCTGAAGGACTACGACGAAGCGATCAACGCACGCACCGCGCTGCTGATGAAAGTCCACGCGAGCAATTACGCGATCAGCGGCTTCACGAAGGAAGCCAGCCTCGCGGAAATCGCGCCGCTCGCGCATGCGCGCGGTCTCGCGGTCGCCGTCGATCTCGGCAGCGGCACGCTCGTCGATCTCAGCGAATGGGGCTTGCCGCGCGAGCCGACCGTGCGCGAGACCGTCGAGGCCGGCGCCGACGTCGTCACGTTCAGCGGCGACAAACTGCTCGGCGGCCCGCAAGCCGGGTTGATCGTCGGGCGGCGCGATCTGATCGCGAAGATCAAGAAGCATCCGCTAAAGCGCGCGCTGCGCGTCGGCAAGCTCACGCTCGCGGCGCTGGAACCGGTGTTGCAGCTGTATCGCGCGCCGGAGAAGCTGACCGAGCGGCTCACCACGCTGCGCCTGCTTACGCGGGCCGCCGACGAGATTCACGGCGCCGCGCAACGCGTGCAGCCGGCGTTGCAGCAGGCGCTCGGCGCGCGCTACACGGTGAGCGCCGAGCCGATGTTCAGCCAGATCGGCAGCGGCGCGTTGCCGGTCGACGTGCTGCCGAGCTATGGGCTCGTCGTCAGGCTGGCGGACGGCAAGCGCGGCGGCCGGCAACTGCTCGCGCTCGAAAAGCAGTTGCGCGAGATGGCGCGGCCGGTGATCGGCCGGATCGCGGACGACGCGTTGCGTCTTGATCTGCGCTGCCTCGAAGCGGGCGACGAGGCGCAACTGATCGCGCAACTGAAGGGCCAGTACGCATGATCGTCGGCACGGCGGGGCATATCGATCACGGCAAAACGAGTCTCGTGAAGGCGCTGACGGGCGTCGATACGGACCGCCTCAGGGAAGAAAAAGCGCGCGGCATTTCCATTGAACTCGGCTATGCGTACGTGCCGCTCGAAAACGGCGACGTGCTCGGTCTGATCGACGTGCCGGGTCACGAAAAGCTCGTGCATACGATGACAGCCGGCGCGAGCGGCATCGACTTCGCGCTGCTCGTGATCGCCGCCGACGACGGCGTGATGCCGCAAACGCGCGAGCATCTGGCGATCGTCGAACTGCTCGGCATCAAACGCGGCGCAATTGCGCTGACGAAGGTCGATCGCGTCGATGCGCAGCGTCTGCAGGATGTGCATGCGGAAGTGGCGGCGTTCGTCGGCGGCAGCGTGCTGGGCGATGCGCCCGTCTTCGACACCTGCGCGACGCGCGCGGACGACGCGGGCGTGGCCGCGCTGAATGCGTATCTGCGCGAGCAGGCCGCGGCATGGCGCATGAAGCGCGACGACGGGCTGTTCCGTCTCGCCGTCGATCGCGTGTTCACGCTGGCGGGGCAGGGCACGATCATCACCGGGACCGTGGTGGCGGGCAGCGTGAGCGTCGGCGAGACGATGCTGCTCGCGCCGAAGAACGAGCCCGTGCGCGTGCGCAGCATTCACGCGCAGAATCGTCCCGCCGAAACCGGCCGCGCCGGCGAGCGCTGCGCGTTGAATCTCGCGGGCATCGAGAAGAGCGCGATCGATCGCGGCGACTGGATCGTCGATGCGCGTTTGTCGCAAGCGAGCGAGCGCATCGACGTGATGCTGACGCTGCTCGCCGACGCGCCGCATGCGCTCGAACATTGGACGCCGCTGCACGTGCATCTCGGCACGCAGCATCAGGTCGCGCACGTCGCGCTGCTCGACGGCGACACGCTCGGCGCGGGACAGTGTGCGCGCGTGCAACTGGTGTTCGAGCGGCCGCTGTGCGCGGTGCCCGGTGATCGCTTCGTCGTGCGCAATGCGCAGGCCAATCGCACGGTGGGCGGCGGCCATGTGCTCGATCCGTTCGCGCCCGCGCGCAAGCGGCGCGCGGCGGAACGGCTCGCGTGGCTCGATGCCATCGAAACGATGCTCGACACCGGCTCGCTCGATGCGCTGTTTGCGTGCGCGCCGCGCGGCCTGTCGCGCACGCTGCTCGAACGTCTGACGGGCAGGCCCGCCGCCGCGCTCGCGTTGCCGTCCGATACGCGCATGATCGAATTGCCGGGGCACGATGCCTTGCTGTTTGCGGGCGCGGCATGGGACGCGCTTGCCGAACGATTGACGGGGGCGCTTGCGCAATATCACGAACGCTCGCCCGACGAACTCGGCCCGGACGTGTCGCGCCTGCGGCGCATCGCGGCGCCGCTCGCCGACGATGTGCTGTGGCGCGCGCTGGTGGACGCCGCGGCGGCGCGTGGCGAGATCGTCAAACGCGGGCCGTGGCTGCATTTGCCCGGGCACACGGTGACGCTCGACGACGCCGATCGCGCGCTTGCCACCGCGCTGCTGCCCGAGATTGAGGCGGGGCGCTTCGATCCGCCGTGGGTGCGCGATCTCGCGAAGGCACACGGCGTGACCGAGGAGCGCATGCGTCAGTTGCTGCGCAAGCTCGCGCGGCAGGGCGAGCTGTTCCAGGTCGTGCACGATCTGTTCTATCACCAGGATGTGGTTCGCGAACTCGCTGCGATTGCGGCGGTTGAAGCGCGGAAAAACGCGGGCACGGTGGCGGCGGCACCGTTTCGCGACGTCACCGGACTCGGCAGAAAACGCGCGATCCAGCTTTTGGAGTTCTTCGACCGGGTTGGGTATACTCGCTTCCACCGTGGGTTGCACCTGCTGCGCACGGATAGCCGCTGGCTCGATATGCTTTGAGCGGCGGCGTGCAGTCGATCGATGCTTCATCATCGACTCGTCGTTTTGCAATCACCGAAGGAAGACATTCGTATCCGGTGGTGCGGCTGGGCTTCAAACCCAGTTGAGGGCGTCAGACGCTCTCAGGTCGGTTCGACTCCGGCTGTCTTCCGCCAGCAGGGCCTTTGGGGATAACCGAGCTTGGCTGCATGGCGCACGCACAACGCAAATTCCTCGATCTGCACGCGGAAAAAAACGAAATTACCTGGCTGCGCTGCAATACGTCGCCCAGATCCAGGACGTCGCACTCGAGGTGCAACCGCTCGCACCCCATTGCCGATACGCTTCATCAATGGATGACGCCGCAACGGGCACGTGCCAGTGAAGGTTCGGCAAGACACAGGTACTGATCGATAACAACGGGTGTGAAAACCTCAAGGATGTGCTCGCACGCTTGCCGACACATCCTGCTTCCCGTATCGATAAATTGTTGCCGCAGCGGTAGCGGGTAGCCGCATCCATCTAACTTGCACGTCGTCAATACGGAATTGCCGTGTGCCGACCATTCACCTTTCCGGCGCGCGGCATGAAATCCATGAGGATCACTGACATTCAACCCGGATATGAACTCGCCCGTCAAGGGAAGTGGGTAATGACAAGCCACGTGAGCCGTTTACGGAAAAACCCCGATGGAAAAATCTATACGTCGATCCGTCATTGACACCCGTTACGGTATCGTGATTCAATCATGTCGTTCCATATAAGCGTATATCGTTCCTTATAAAGGAACAACTGAGGCGGTCTTTGCCTGAAAGATCAGCCCGTAAAAGGAGAGATAGCGATGCCGCATGAAAAAGACCTTGCCCACTGGCATGAACCCGCTGGACACAAGAAAGCCGGTTTTGGCGAGTTCAAGAAGCAACCGACGCCCTATGACATTTTCATGGAAAGCGAAGGTGTTCCGGTCTTCCGTGACATCGGTATCAAGGACGTGCGCGATCTGCCGATGGTGGAATGGAAGCGTAAGGGCGGCCGTGGCCACTACATCCAGCTGCTGGGCACAGAAACGAAGTGGGGCTGCTATGTGGTTGAAGTGCCCGCAGGCGGTGCACTGAACCCCGAAAAGCACATGTTCGAAGAAATCTACTGGGTGGTCGAAGGCCGCGGCACCACCGAGGTTTGGCTCGAAGGCGAAGGCCGCAAGCACGTCTTCGAATGGCAAGCCGGTTCGATGTTCTCGATTCCGATGAACGCATGGTTCCGCATCGTCGACGGCTCGAACTCGGGCGCGATCCTGCTCGCCGGCAACACGGCACCGAATGTGATGAACCAGATCAACAACGTCGAAGCGGTGTTTAACAACCCGTTCGTGTTCCGTGATCGCTTCAGCGCAGACGAAGACTTCTACAAGCCGCGCGACGAGATCGAAACGGATCCGGTCCGCGGTCTTGCCCGTCGTCGTACCAACCTGATTACCGATGCGGTTAACTGCGATCTGCCGCTGGACAACCGTCGTTCGCCGGGCTATCGCCGCGTTGAGCCGTTTATGACGGAAAACTGCTTCTATTTCTGGATCGGCCAGCACGAACAGGGCCGCTACTCGAAGGCCCACGCTCACACGTCGGCAGCAATCCTCATCTGCCTGAAGGGCGAAGGCTATACGTACACGTGGCCGGAAGAATGCGGCGAAAACCCGTGGGCCGACGGTCACGCAGACAAGGTTCGTCGCCTCGACTACGGTTACGGCGGTATGGTTACCGCGGCGCCGGGCGGCGCACGCTGGTACCACCAGCACTTCAGCACGTCCAGGGAGCCGTTCCGTCTGACGGCATGGTTTGGGCCGCACAACCCGGGCCGCGATCCGGGTGCCCCGGGTTCGAAGCACAACGACTACACGGCTCAGGACGTCGGTTCTGGCGGCACGGCTATCCCTTACTGGATGGAAGATCCGTACATTCGTCAAGAGTACGAAGCACGCCTCACGAAGAACGGGGTCCAAAGTCGTATGGATTCGTCGTGGTACGTCAAGCCGGAAAAGAATGTCGGTGACTCGGTGGTCTAACGCGTTCGCGTAGTTAGTCCATAGGGCTGTGTTCTTTCGGGGACACAGCCCTAACTTTTATGTATTGGAGACAAGCATGAACAGTGAGACGCAAGAAGGTCGCATCTTCTTTACCGATACCGGCCGGAGCCTGGAGGATGAAGACGAAATCGAACTAACCAGCGTGGGCATCGACGTCGGGTCCTCCACTTCCCACATGGTCGTTTCGCGCATCGTTCTCGAACGCACGACCACGCGTTACATCGTTGCGGAACGTACGATTCTTCACGAATCGGATATCTTGCTTACACCCTATACCGACGACCTGACTATCGATGAGGCCCGGCTGGGTGCGTTCATTGATGAGCAATACCAGAAGGCAGGGGTCACGCCCGAACAGATTGATACCGGCGCCCTGATCCTCACCGGGTTGGCGGTTCGCCGTCGTAACGCACGCGCAATCGCGGATCTGTTTGCCGCGCAGGCGGGCAAATTCGTTTCGGTCTCGGCTGGCGACGGCCTCGAATCCATGCTGGCGGCATTCGGTTCCGGCGCGGTCTTGCGAGCACTGCGTCAAGGCACCCGTCTCCTCCACCTGGATATTGGCGGCGGGACCACGAAGATCGCTATCTGTGAAGAAGGCGAGGTCAAAAGCGTTACCGCTATCGACATCGGCGCCCGCATCATTACCCTCGACGAAAAAGGCCGAATTGCTCGTGTCGAAGCCGCAGGCGAGCGTTTTGCCCGCGAGCTTGGCGCCACGCTGACCGTGGGTGATCCTCCGCTTCCCGGTGTACTGGAGGCCATCGTTGACCGCATGGCCGAGCGCCTGTGTGACGCGTCGATGAAAAACGGCGCAGAACTCGATCCGGCAACTGCTTCATTGCTGCGTCTCCCGCCACTGGCAGGCGCTCGGGTCCCCGATCTCGTCACGTTCTCCGGTGGTGTTTCGGAATACGTTTACGGCCGCGAAACGCGGGTATTCGGTGACTTGGGCTTGATGTTGGCCGCCGCTGTTCGCAAGCGCATCGAAGCCTCGGGAGCCGAAATCAAGGAAACGGATGAGGGTATCCGGGCTACGGTCGTCGGCGCCTCGCAATACACGGTTCAAGTGAGCGGCAGCACAGTTTACGTCGAACCGCAGTCGGTGCTTCCCTTGCGCAATCTCCCGGTGGTGGTTCTCGATCTGGATCTTGAGCCGGATCAACTCGACCCCAAGGACATCGAAAAGGCAGTGACGACAGCGCTCGAGCGGATGGACCTGCAGGAGGACACGAAATGCGTTGCTCTCTTCTACCGGTTTGCCGGGACGGCATTCTATCGCCGGATGGACGCGTTTGTTGTCGGTGTCATGAACGCCATGCGCATGCGGATCGAAGCCGGGCAACCTATCGTCCTGGTCGGAGAGGGCGATGTCGGCGGCTTGATCGGTATCCACTTCAAGCGGGAACGTGGTCTCCCGGTGCCTATCGTTTCCATTGACGGGATCTCGCTCAAGGAATTCGATTTCGTCGACATCGGCGAACTGCTTCCCACGGCCTCAGCGGCACCTGTGGTGATCAAATCCCTGGTGTTCCCGGCGTCAAGCGGCTTGGGCCAAACCGCATTCGAACCCGTGACCGAAATCGCAACCGAAGCCGCGGCCGAATAGGGGACTAGCGATGCCCTATCTGCGCGATCTTTATCCCCCGAGCACGGCTCGCGAATCCGGTTGGATGGATGTCAGTGGAGGTCATCGCGTTTTCTGGGAGGCTCATGGCAATCCCACGGGTATTCCCTTGCTGCATCTATGCGGGGGCCCTGGTGGTTTTCCTGGCCGCCAGGATTCCCGGTTCTTTAACCCCATGGGTTATCGAATTGTGCTCATTCACCCACGTGGGGCCGGTCGTTCTACGCCTGCGGCCAGCGTAGAACATAACACGATGGCCGATCAGATCTCCGATATCGAGCAGCTACGCACCCTGCTTGGTGTTGAACGCTGGATTGTTTCCGGCGCATCCTGGGGGACTACCGTGGCCTTGGTCTATGCGCAAACCCACCGGCAAAGAGTCCGTGCTCTGCTGCTGCGCGGCGTTTTTCTTTGCACCGAAAACGAACTGGAGTGGCTTTACGGAGGGGGCGCCGGTCGCCTGCATCCTGAGGCCTGGGCACGGTTTTCCGGGTGGACCCGGGCCGCAGGGCATCAAGATCTTTTACAGGCCTACGGAGAGGCTTTGAATTGCGGCATCCCCGAAGAGGAATACGAGGCGGCTTATGAGTGGTGCGCCTGGGAAAATCATTTGGCCGGATTTCGGGATCAGGAGCGCGACACGGAGCCGCAAACGAAAGCGCAGGAATTGGCGATGGCTCGCATCTCCGTGCACTACTTCCTGAATGAAGGATTTTTATCACCTCATCAGCTAGTCAGTCATGCAGGTCAATTGCACGACATTCCCGGTACGTTAATTCATGGTAGCTGTGACGAGGTTACCCCTATAGGCGTATACCCTTTAATTCAGGCATGGAGAACGTCAGTGTTTCACCTTGTGGATGGCGGAACCCATGTAAGCAGTGACCATCCAGGAATGATCGATTGCATTATTCGCAACTCAAGTGAGTTGATGAGTTTGAAATAGGTGGCAGGTAACTCCCCATTCCTTAAGTATCGTGTACATCACATACTCCGTCACTCGTGTATGCACTACGCTGGCAGCTGGAGATCATCGACAATGGATTACGAAGTAAATTCACAAACGATTCGCATCACTGAGTTTGTCGACGAACAAAAGATTGGCCCATTCATCTGGACAGTCGTATTCATTGGCTTTCTATGCCAACTTTGTGACGGCTATGATCTTTCGGCCGCCGCATTTGCGGCGATTGGTATCGCCAGCGAGTTCGGGATCGAGAAACACGCCTTGGCCCCTCTGTTCAGTGCCGGTCTCTTCGGTATGCTGTTTGGTGCCCTGGGTTTCGGCTACATCGGCGACCGCTGGGGCCGGCGTGTGGCTATCCTCTCTGCGGCACTGCTTTGTAGTGCGTTTACCCTGCTTAGCGCGACTGCCGAATCCTTTTCTACACTGATCGTCTTCCGCTTCTTCACCGGCGTTGCTCTCGGAGGCCTGCCTGCAAATACAGTGGCTCTGACAGCCGAATACGCACCGCAGCGTAAGCGCGCGTTGTTGATCACGATGATGTTCGTGGGTATGACTTTTGGCGGTGCGCTGCCGGGCCAGCTAGGAAGCATCATTCACCCTACGCAATGGCGCCTGATTTTCACCATCGGTGGTGTGGCTCCGCTGGTAACCGCAGTCCTGGCGTACTTCTTCCTGCCTGAGTCGATCAAGTTCCTGGTCGTACGTAACCCGCACGATCCGCAGATCGTGAAGCTTGCGCGCCGGATCCGTCCGGAGTTGAACATCCCGGTCGAGCCGAGATTTCAGATCCATCACCTTGCGGAAAAGAAATTCCACGTCAGCCAACTCTTTGAAGGCAATCTGCGCGTCATCACTCCACTCATTTGGGTGATGTCGGTCACGAACCTGTTCGCGAACTTCTTCATGAACAGTTGGATGCCGACACTTCTGCATTCGCTGGGTCTGAACCCGCACCAGGCCGAACACGCTGCCTCCATGTACTATCTGGGTGGCGTTCTCGGGGGCCTTCTGATGTCGTTGATGCTTGATCGAGGGCGTCTTTGGGTCGTGCCGCTGTATATGGCGCTCGGAGCCGTGGCGGCCCTGTTCCTGGGGCAGCAAACGCACTCCGTTACGCTCGCCCTTGGCGTGTTCGGTGTCGGTCTCTTCATCCTGGGTACGCAGTCGGGTACGAATGCTCTGATGGCCGTTTGCTACCCAACTCAGATTCGCGCCTCGGGTACGGGTTGGGCACACGGTCTGGGACGCTTTGGTGCAATTGCAGGCCCCTTGACCGGCGGCGAACTGATCCGCATGCACGTGCACATGGCGCAGATCTTTTGGGCGCCGGCAATCATGTCGGTCATCGGTTGCGTGGCCACGATTTGGCTCTCGCGTGTGGCACGGCATCGCTTCCCGAAGAAGTAACCGAAGACTGTAGTCGTTCCCCGGGGTTTTGTGGAGTTGCCTCTGTAACTCAGGACACACGGACACCGTTAGATGGATGACGCCGCTGTACGCTGAGGAAAGCGAATGCTCTTTGCCGATCCATCGCCGACGGTTGAGTCGTCGCGGTTCCAACGGCAGGTTTCAGAGTGGAACGGCCCTACTGCGCCTTCGTCCATGGACTCGTATTCGGTCGAAGCCGACAGTCGCCGATTGGACACAGCACGGCCGTTGTGGGTCACATTGCGGCCATTCGCAAACCGGTGCCTGTGAACGTTTGCTATCTCTATCGATGAATGAGTCTCACCGACCCGAGCGGCGAGTGGACATGTAAAGACAGGCGCTTGAAATGCGCGCGATAACGTCCACTCGGAACGCCATGTCGGCATTCGCGCGAGCTTGTGTCGACCAACCAGCCGCATCCAGCTTAGCGGTCTGCATTGGCGTTGCCAGAGATGTTTCTCCCCTTCAACCACAGCCCAAACTCCTTCAGTACCGCCACTACGGGTTCCAGGCGCTGGCCATCTTCCGTCAGCGTGTACTCCACACGCACAGGGGAAGTCGGGAAAACAGTACGCCGAACGAGCCCGGCATCTTCAAGCGCGCGTAGGTCTAGCGTCAGCATCCGTTGCGAGATTTGCGGGACATCACGGCGTAAATCGTTGAATCGCTTCGGGCCATCTATCAAATACGAGGCAATCAGCAAGCGCCATCGACCACCGATCAGGCGCATTGACTCCTCGACAGAACAGCCAGACAGGTTCTCTTTCATGTTGGTCTCGAAACAGTCATCCAGGTATATTTTTTGTACCTAGATGACACTTTACTGCCTTCTTCCATTTTTAAACCTGATTCTTACAATCATGGCTGTTCGCCTTGGCGCCGAGTGCGACACATGTCATCTAACGAATCGAGGACTGACTTATGAAGCTGTATTACATACCAGCCGCATGTTCGCTGTCGCCACACATCGTCGCCAGGGAGTTGGGGCTGGAAATCCAGTTGATAAAAGTCGACTACAAGACACATCGCACCGAGGACGATCGTGACTTCTACGAGATGAGCCCTTTCGGCTATGTTCCGCTGCTGGAACTGGACGACGGTACAACCCTGCGCGAGGGGCCCGCGATTGTTCAGTATCTTGCAGATTTGAAACCGGATGCGAATCTTGCTCCTGCAAACGGCATTGTTGATCGATATCGATTGCAGGAGTGGTTGAGCTTTCTGACATCTGAGATTCACAAAGGCTTTATCCCGTTGCTTTACGCGCGGCTGGCTGGTCAGTACGGCGTCGAGATCGCGAAGCCCAGGTTGGAAAGCCGGTATGCGTGGTTAAACGAACATCTGGCAGGCAACAACTACCTCATGGGCGGCACGTACACTGTCGCCGATGCTTACCTCTATGCGCTCACGCAATGGGGCCAGGCCGCGTGGTTAGAACCCACTTACAACGCGAACATCTCATACGATGGACTGGACAATCTCAAGGGTTGGTATCAGCGAATGCGTCAGCGGCCCGCTGTCAGGAGCGCGCTGGATTTCGAAGGGTTGAAGTAGCCGTCCGCGGTCCAGGCTCGACTGAGCGTCGAGCCTCGGAATGCTGGTTTTCGAACGGACAGTCTTCACGGTCGGGGGAGTGTCCGCGGGACACGCAGGCCCGGCCGTCTGAGATGAGTATTCGAGTAGCACTTCGTGGCCGGTTGCACGCGTTCAGTGTTCGACCTCGTAAGCTATTGGTCACATACATTCGCCTGGGTCAGTGGTAACTCTTTGACTTCTTGGTTACCAAGCGCAACCCGCCACTATCAGCCACCCGCGAGCAATGCGACGTAGCCACCCATATCACCCTAATCTGGAGCCAGTGAGTTCATGCAGACCGAATCGCCAATCCGCGTCCTTCGCCTGATTCCTCGCACCGTGTGGGTTCTGGGCTGTGTCAGCCTGCTGATGGATGTCTCCTCCGAGATCATCCATAGTCTGTTACCTATGTTCCTGATGGTTGGCCTCGGGGCGAACGCCGCCACGATCGGCGTCATCGAGGGTATCGCGGAAGCCACGGCACCCGTCGTCAAGGTCTTCTCCGGAACGCTGAGCGACTATCTCGGCAATCGCAAATGGCTGGCGGTGACGGGGTACGGACTCGGCGCACTCAGCAAGCCGCTGTTTGCGATTGCGCCGACAATCGGCATCGTCGTGACCGCACGGATTATCGACCGGGTTGGCAAGGGAGTGAGAGGTGCGCCACGGGATGCCCTGGTGGCTGACGTGACCCCCGTGCACCTGCGCGGTGCCGCGTATGGATTGAGGCAGTCGCTCGACACCGTGGGTGCGTTTCTCGGGCCGCTGCTTGCCGTTGTCGTCATGCTGACGTGGGCGGACAACTTCCGGCTCGCTTTCTGGCTCGCCGTCATCCCGGGATGGCTCGCTGTCGCACTGCTGACGTTCGGAATCGCAGAGCCTGCACACGCACTCGACACGAAGCGCGTCAACCCGATTCACTGGGATAGCCTGAGGCAGTTGGATCGGACCTACTGGTGGGTCGTCCTGGTTGGCGGTGTGTTCGCGCTGGCGCGTTTCAGCGAAGCGTTCCTGGTGTTGCGCGCGATGCACAGCGGTGTCCCCGTTGCGCTCGTTCCTCTCGTGATGGTCGCGATGAACGTCGTTTATTCTCTCTCCGCTTATCCGTTCGGCAAGCTGGCGGATACGACGAGCCATACGAGGCTGATGGTTGCGGGCTTGTTCGTACTGGTTGTCGCCGACGTTGTACTCGCCGGCAGTGCCCATTGGGGGGCCGTGCTGACTGGAGTCGCGCTTTGGGGCTTGCATATGGGAATGACGCAGGGACTGCTAGCGACGATGGTGGCCCATGCTGCGCCTCCCGGTCTACGAGGTACGGCCTTCGGTTTTTTCAATCTCCTGAGCGGTATCGTGACGCTCGCCTCCAGTGTCATTGCCGGCATCCTGTGGGATGGACTCGGCGCGCCGACTACGTTTTATGCGGGAGCGGCGTTCAGTGTTCTGACTGCGGCACTGCTTCTGTGCAAGTCACGGCCGTCGGAAGCGGCGCGCAGTGGTTTGCAGTAGCGCAGGCACGGAACAACGCGTAGGAGGCAGGTTGCTGTACCGTCGGCCCGTTTGGAGCATTCGATCGGGGTAGCAAGATCGTTGACGACACAGGGCTGCGCCTCTGCTTTATGGCGGCGAAGTCTGAGGGGTAGTCTTTGGAAGGACACGCTCACAATGCGGCCATTGCGGCCGTCGGCACGATCGCGGACCATGGGCCGCTATGGGTTGCTCTGCAGTCGTTAGACCGCTCACTACTTATGGATGAAAAGGGAGAATTCAGCCATTGGGTTTTGCTGATCCCCGTGCTAGACCCGCAATATGCCGCGAAAACCCCTCGCTGCGTAGTACGACTGTGCGCCATTGTGATACACGAAAACCGTGTCATAGCGCCTGTCACAGAACAGCGCTCCGCCAAGTTTCCTGATTTCCGGCGGCGTCGCAACCCAACTGGAAGTCTTGGCATCAAAGCAGCCGAGTTTTTGCAGATCGCGGTACTGCGCCTCCGACAGTAACTCGATTCCCATTGCTGCCACCGTGTCCAGGACATTACCCGCTGGTTTGTTCTCCTTTCTGGAATCCAGCGCTTCACGATCAAAGCAAAAGCTTCTCCGGCCGCCGGGACTTTCAGCGGAACAATCACAGAATATGATCTGTCCGGTTTTCTCGTCGTGACCAATGACATCTGGCTCACCACCCGTGGCTTCCATCTCGTGAAGCGACCGCAATTTTTTTGGATCTGACGTCATCCGCGATTGAACCTGCGTCCACTCGATGTCTTTGTGACGGCTCAGATTTTTCTCGAAGCGGGCTTTAAGTGTGGAAATCAGGGATTCACTCTGCTTCTTCGTCAGGCTCATGGAACCTCTCCTCAAGACTCACTACTGACTTTCGATTACGTACGAATGCTGCCTGGGTACCCAACCAGTAGTAGACGGACTCGTCGGTCCATCTACGGTTAATAGTGCGGACAAGCATATCAAGGTTGGCGTTTACCGCGGCCACCAGCAGGTTTGCCAGCCGGCTTACGTGAACTCGCAATTGGCTTGCCGGCGGATTTGCTGCGCGGCTTCTGCACGCTGAACGGGCTACCGCTAGACAAAGCTGTGCCTTTACCCGCGGCCACAGCACGTTGCGCCGCAGGCTTGTGCCTGTTTTCGCCACTTTGCGGGTGCGGCTTTTTGCCGGGCACCTGCGTTGCGCCCGGCGCGGCGAACGGCACCTTGGGCTTCTTCGGTTTTTTCGGTTTCCTGATGATCTGCCCCGTCGCGCTAGTTTGCGGCACGCGGTGTTCAGCTTCAAAACCGGGCTCTTCCTCACGGCGCAGCGTTTGCCGGATCAGCGCTTCAATCGCGGCCAGCTGCGGCGCTTCATCGGCACACACAAGGGACACCGCCACGCCGCTGGCACCTGCACGGCCGGTGCGGCCAATACGGTGCACATAGTCTTGCGCCACGATCGGCAGATCAACGTTGATCACCAGCGGCAGATCGTCGATATCGAGCCCGCGCGCAGCCACATCGGTGGCGACCAGCATCTGTACTTCGCCTGTCTTGAGGCGCTCCAGCGCACGCAGGCGCGCGGGTTGCGGTTTATCGCCGTGGATGGTGTCGACCGCATAGCCCGCGTCATCCAGCATGGCCGCCAGGTAATCCACGCCATTGCGGGTTTTGACGAACACCAGCGCGTGCTCCCAGTTGTTCTCGGCCACAAGGTGCATGAACAGGTCAGGCTTGTTCTTTTTGTCCACCGTCACCACCCACTGCCTGATCTTGCTGGCCGTGGCATTGGGCGGGTTGACGCTGATATCGACCGGGCCGCGCAGAATGCCAGACGCCATGGCGCGGATATCCTCGGTAAACGTGGCGGAGAACAGCAGGGTCTGGCGCTGGGCCGGCAACGCTGCGAAGACGGCGTTGAGTTCGCGCGCAAAGCCCAGATCCAGCATGCGGTCGGCTTCATCCAGCACCAGCGTTTGTACCTGATCAAACTGCACTGCGTTCTGGCGATGGAGATCCAGCAAACGGCCCGGCGTGGCAACGAGCACATCCACGCCTTTGCGCAACTTCATCATTTGCGGGTTGATACTCACGCCGCCATAAGCGGCCAGAAATCGCAAATCGAGGCCTTTGCCGTAACCGACGAAGCTTTGCAGCACCTGTTCGGCCAGTTCACGTGTGGGCACCAGCACCAGAACGCGCGCGCGGTTGCTGGACACCGCCGGGCCGTGTTGCACCAGCCGCTGCAACAGCGGAAGCGCAAAACCCGCCGTTTTGCCGGTGCCGGTCTGTGCCGCCGCCATGACGTCCTTGCCACTGAGCACGGCAGGAATCGCCTTGACCTGCACCGGCGTAGGTGTCCGGTAATTGAGGTCCTGCACATTACGCAGCAAGTGATCGATCAGGCCAAGCGAGGCAAATGACATGGGCGTATTCCGGGCTGAAACTGTAATTCTAGCGGTTGTGTTGAGTGGCAATGGATGAATTGAATGTCTGGGCGTTTCGTGGCCACAGAGTCGATCAATGGATGGCGGTCGGAATCCCGCATGCGACGAATAAATCCTGGCGATCCTATGCAGTCGCCCGAAACCGGGCCGGCATGCGACCGCTCGCTGCGCCGTTGCGTCAAATCTCCGTGTGTTCTGTCATTTCAAGCGCAAGCCATTGCGGAGAATAGGCCTGCTAGAATCACCGGGCCTGATTATTTCGCTATATATAGCTTGCGTCGCCGCATGCCCAGAGGGCGATCGCAAGCGCGAATGGAGAGTGCAATGCCGTTGAGTCTGAATACCCAGGACACCCATTGGCGCATCCATGAACTGGTGTGGGGCGGATTCCACGCCCTTGATGACATCGAGGCGATCATCACGGATGAATATCTCGATCCCGACGACCTTAACGCCGACGACCTGGTCTGGGTGAAATCCGAGGTGGCCCAGGCGACAGCCGCCAAGCGCGCCATGGAAGCCGAATGGTCAAACCCTACCGAATACGACCGCCTGGAGAAAGTGTTCCAGGCGCTTCGGGTTGAACACTTCATCGCCCTGCATTGCGCGGGCAATACCAACCAGGAAGGGAAAGACGATGCGCGGGAGGCGTGGAAGGCCGCGGGCGGCCCAGGCTCCGGGCTGTTAGGCTACTGTTTCTATCACAGCCAGGACGTAGATCGCGCTGTTGATACTGGCCATCTTTACCTGTCTTTCAGCGGCATCGGCCCGACTCCGCAGGCCCGTGACGAGCATACCCTGCTGCTCTCGCGTCGCCTGATCGAACTCCTGCGGGAGGCGGGCTTCGCTACTCACTGGAGCGGTTCGATTGAAGAGCGAATCGACATCGACCTGGGGCAGTGGCGCAAACGTAGCCCGCAATAGAGCCGGCTCTCGCCGACGCTATTCCGCTGGTCACTCAGATGACACGCGCGACGAATTTAATCTCGATCAGCTGACCGACGAACGCCAGGCGCGGCGTCGCCAGCATCGTACTCGTCACGATCGGCATGTTGCTGCCGTAAGCCTGCCGTCGAATGTCGCCCGCCACGGCAAAGGCCGTGTCCACGTCGAGAACCAGGAGCGTTTCCTCGACCACATTTGCCATCGTGAAGCCGAGCAGTTTCAGCACCTTGGTCGCATTCGCGTAGGCCTGGCGCATCTGCAGGCCCATGTTGGAGAAATCGACGACTTTACCGTTGGCATCGACCGGCGCCGGGGCGACCAGCTTGCCCGTATCGTCATGGCTGAGCTGACCCGATACGTAGATCGTGTCGCCGACGCGAATCGCCTGCACGTAGCCGTAGCTCGCTTCCCAGGGCACCCCCAGGTTCACCCATTGCTTATCGGGGCAGGTTGCGGCCGAGGCCGTCGTAGCCAACAGGCCGGACGCCGTTGCTGTTGCTGCTGCTGCTGAAGTCGCGAGGAATCTGCGACGCCCCGAAGTCAGGTCGAGGGCGCTGCCGTTCGCGGGTGCCGTTTTATTGCTCATGCCGTACTCCTTGCTTGACGTGATGGGATGGGGCTTTCACGATGCACACTCTATAAATTCTGCCGCGCTAGATAAACAGCAGGCAGCCTGATGGTTTGTCCACGAGAGAGAGACAATGGATCGTTTCCACGAGATGAAAGTCTTCACGACGGTCGTCGATACGGGCAGCTTCGCCGGCGCGGCCGATTCGATGGCACTTTCAAAGCAGACCGTTTCAAAGCGGGTCGGCGAGCTGGAGAAGCGCCTGGGCGTGCGCCTTCTCCATCGCACCACGCGCCGGCTTTCGATCACCTCGGAGGGCGAGACCTTTCTCGCCCGATGCCGTGCGCTGCTGGCCGGCGTCGATGAGGCCGAGGCCGAACTCACCGCGCATCACGGTGCGGCGTCCGGGCGGTTGAAGGTCAACGTGCCCATGACGTTCGGCCTGTCTCATCTGGCGCCGCTATGGGGGCGCTTCACCGCCGACAACCCGGATGTGATGCTCGAGGTGACGCTGACCGATCACGTCGTCGACCTCGTCGACGAAGGCTTCGACATGGCCGTGCGTATCGCGCGCATACCCTCCAGCTCACTGGTCGGTCGCAAGCTCGCGTCGACGCGCATGATCCTCTGCGCCTCGCCGGTCTATCTCCAGGCGCGAGGCCGGCCTCTTCATCCCTCGGACCTGCAGCGGCACGACATCATTGCCTATAACCTGTTTTCTCTTGGCGACCAATGGGAGTTCGAGAATGCCGGCGAGATCGTGACGACACGTGTCCTGCCGCGTGTGCGCACGAACAGCGGCGATACCTGCCTTGCCATGGCGCGTCAGCACCGGGGGATCGTCCTGCTGCCCAGTTTCCTGGTCGACGGTGTCATGACGAGCGGGGAACTGGTCGAGGTGCTGCCCGAGCACCGATCCATCGAGTTGGGCGTGTTTGCCCTGTATCCCTCGCGCAAGTTCGTCCCGGCCAAGGTGCGGCAACTGGTCGAGTATCTCGCCGAGTCGTTTCGCGACTCTCCGTGGCGGAACTAATCCTGCTGCTCGCTCACGCTGGCTTGCAGGCCGTCGTGCCGCCGGATTTGCACAATCCGGAGGCAGTCGGATACATTATCGAGTCGGGTACCGTTGAATTCGAAATCTGCCGGGCCCGCCTGCAGGCACAGCCCGTGGCGTCCTGCGACCGCATTTCAATTTCAAAAAATGGCGGCTCCGACCCTATGGCCGCCCGGCGATGTATTGCACGGTGATGTGCCCGGAGGCACCACCCGGCACGTTGAGCCAGCGTGGCAGGCTGGCCGGTATCGGCGCACCCGGCATCAGGCGCGTCGTAAGGAGGCAGCGATGGACCAGCGGCAACGCGAGCACATCGAGACAGTAGTCCTGACGACTACCGGCGAGTCGTCAGGCGTCGCGCGCGCGCACGATGCCATCATCCAGAGTTCGTGGCGGCGTTGCGTGCATCAGTACGGTCTTGATCCGGCCCGCATGCAGGAAGCGCGCATTCTGCCGCAGATGCGCTTGCGCGAACATCAGCAACGCATCGACGATTTCACGCGGATTGCCCGTCATGGCCTCGAAACCCTGTACGGCCAGGTAGGGGGCATGGGCTACGTGGTGCTGCTGACGGATGCCGACGGCGTCACCGTCGACTACCTCGGCAATGCCAATACGGATGCCGCGCTACGACGCGCCGGCCTTTATCTGGGCGCCGAATGGAGCGAAAACGGTGCGGGCACCTGTGCGGTCGGTACGGCGCTGGCGACGGGTCAGGCCCTGACCGTACATCAGGCCGATCATTTCGATGCGACCCATATTCCGCTGACCTGCACCGCGGCGCCGCTGTTCGATTCGTATGGTCAGCTCAATGCGATTCTCGACATCTCCGCGCTGAGTTCGCCGCAGGCGAAGTACAGCCAGATGCTTGCGCTGCAACTGGTACGCATGTACGCCAATCAGATCGAGGACGCCTATTTCTTGCGTCGGCACCGGCAGGACTGGATGCTCAAGCTCAGTCCGGCGTCCGAGTTCCTCGACGTCAACCCGGAGTACCTGATCGCCCTCGACGCCGATGGCCGGATCTCGGGCCATAACCGTCGCGCCCAGCAAATGCTGATCGCCGAGCCCGGTGTCGAGGCGAGGGGGCTGTCGCTGATCGGCCTGCGCTTCGAGGCGTTGTTCGAGGCACGTCAGGAAGACCTGGGCCGCTTCGTCTACTCGCGGCCCAGTGAGCAGCGCGTCGTGCGGCTGAGCCATAGCGGAAAACGGCTCTACCTGAGCGTGATGCCGCCGGTGCTGCGTTTGCAGCATGGAATGCCGGACAGCGCATCGCTGCCGCTGCCCCCCGAACTGGAGGCCCTATGCGGTGGCGATGCGATGTTGCAGCAGCAATTGCAGCGTGCCGCCAAGCTGGTCGATTCGCGCATCAACCTGCTCATCAACGGCGAGACCGGCAGCGGCAAGGAGTTTTTTGCCAAGGCGCTGCATCGAGCCAGTTCACGCCGCAATGGTCCATTTATCGCGGTCAATTGCGCGGCGATTCCCGAAACGCTGATCGAGAGCGAGTTGTTCGGGCATCTGCCCAACAGTTTCTCGGGCGCCGGTTCCAGGCCCAAGCGCGGCCTGATCGAGGCGGCAAACGGCGGTACGCTGTTCCTCGACGAGATTGGCGACATGCCGCGCGAGTTGCAGTCGCGTCTGCTGCGGGTGCTGTCCGAGGGCGAGGTGCTGGCGATCGGCGCTTCGCGTCCGGTGCCCGTCGATGTGCGAGTCATTTCGGCCACTCACCACTCGCTTGATCAGCTGATCAGCAGCGGGCGGTTTCGCGAGGATCTGTACTACCGTCTCAACGGTGCGCGTTTTGTGCTGCCGCCGCTGCGCGAGCGCAGCGATCTGGACTGGCTCGTGCAGAAGCTGCTTGCCGTACCGGAGCGCGAGTCGGGTTTCACGATCTCGGAAGCGGCGCGCGAGCGGTTGCATCGTCATCGCTGGCCGGGAAATTTGCGCGAACTGCGCAACGCGCTCGAATATGCGCGCGCGGTTTGCAGTCATGGCCACATCGAAGTGGATGACCTGCCCGAAGGTATCGGCGAGGCAGCCGTGGCGGCGCGCGAGGCTGCCGGCGTGGCGACGCATTCGGCTGCGGCGTTGGAACCGGCCGTTCTGCCGCCCGAGGGCATGCTGCTCATGCAGTACCTGCGCGCGTCCGGCTGGAACCTGAGCGCCGTTGCCCGCCAGATCGGCATTAGCCGCATGACGCTGTACCGCCGCATGGCGCGCTATGGCATCCAGTCGCCCAACCGCAGCGACACGGATGCCGGCGAGAGCCGGCGCTAACGGCACGGCCCGCGTTTCACCGATACGACTGTCCACCACGATGCAGTTGCCGCTGTGACACCTGTCTCGGCGGCACGCTCCAATTCGGCGCTTCACGTCGATTCGCGTCCCTTCATGCCCCTTCGCGTCCCTATTCCCGGGGGTATTCCCGTAGATTTTCCGCCCATCCCGGGGGATGCGGCATTGGCATAGTCGTTGCGGTATTTACGCCTGTCAGAACACGCACATCAGGAGACAGGCATGCGCGAACCTTGTCCGGTTCGTCCGCCGCGGGTTGGCATCATTGCCAATCCCATTTCGGCACGCGACATCCGCCGGGTCATCGCCAACGCGAACAGCCTGCAACTGGCCGATCGCGTCAATATCGTGCTGCGGCTGCTGGCCGCGCTGGCCGCCGGTGGGGTTGGCCGCGTGCTGATGATGCCGGACCGCGAGGGGCTGCGGGTCATGCTGCAGCGGCATCTGGCGCGCTCGCAAGGGCCCGATGCCGCGCTGGCGGCCGTCGAGTACCTGGACATGCCGGTTACCGGCAGCGTGGACGACACGCTGCGCGCCGCGCACATGATGCGCGAGGCGGGCGTTGCCGCCATCGTGGTGCTCGGCGGTGACGGCACGCATCGCGCCGTGGTTCGCGAGTGCGGTGATGTACCGATCGTCGGGATCTCCACGGGTACCAACAATGCCTTTCCCGACATGCGCGAACCCACCATCACCGGCCTCGCGACCGGCCTGTTCGCCAGCGGACGGATTCCAGCCTCGTGCGCGCTCGCGAGCAACAAGCGCCTGGACGTGACGATTCGCGAGCCGAACGGAGCAGTACGGCGCGATATCGCGCTGGTGGACGCGGTCATCTCCCGCGAGCAATACATCGGCGCGCGCGCCGTATGGAAGACCGACACGCTGGCCGCGGTCTACGTGTCGTACGCGAGTCCGCAGGCAATCGGCCTGTCCGCCATCGCCGGCCTGATCGAGCCGATCGGCCGGGACGAATCCGGCGGCCTCGCCGTCGAGCTCGCCAGCCCGGGCCATGGCGCGTTCGAATTGATTGCGCCGATCGCGCCCGGCCTGCTGCGGCCGGTGCCGATCGCCGCCTGGCACCGCCTCGAACATGCCGTGCCGCAGCGTGTGCGGCAGCGCGCCGGCATCGTCGCACTCGACGGCGAACGCGAGCTGACCTTCGGTCCGCACGATGAAGTCTTCGTGACCCTGCACGAGAACGCCTTTCACAGCATCGACGTGGCCGCCTGCATGAGCTATGCGGCGGACGCGCAACTGATGCGCAGCGCCGCGGGCGCGAGCCTGCCCGTTGCCGGATTCCGCCCCCTCACTCCCCAAACCTGAAACAGGAGACAGACATGGACGCAGACATCGCAGCAGGGCAGGCCCGCTTGCCGCTCGACAAGGAGACGCTGCTCGCGGTCTACCGCAAGATGCGCACGATCCGCGAGTTCGAAGAGCGGCTGCACGTCGACTTCGGCCGCGGCGACATTCCCGGCTTCGTCCACCTCTATGCCGGCGAGGAAGCGACCGGGGTCGGCATTCTGCACCACCTGGGCGACGGCGACCGCATTGCAAGCACGCACCGCGGCCACGGCCATTGCATCGCCAAGGGCGTGGACCCGGTGGCGATGATGAAGGAGATCTACGGCCGCAAGGGGGGCTCCTGCAACGGCAAGGGCGGCTCGATGCACATCGCGGACCTGTCGAAGGGGATGATGGGCGCCAACGGCATTCTCGGCGCCGGCGCGCCGCTGATCTGCGGCGCGGCGCTGGCCGCCAGGTTCCGCGGCAAAGGCGAGGTCGGCATCACGTTCTGCGGCGACGGCGCGTCGAACCAGGGCACGGTTCTCGAAAGCCTGAACCTGGCCGCCGTCTGGAATTTGCCGGTGATCTTCGTGATCGAGAACAACGGCTATGCCGAATCGACCGCGCGCGAATACGGCACGGCCGTGGACAGCTACGTCGATCGCGCGGCCGGCTTTGGCATTCCGGGCGTGACGGTGGACGGCACCGACTTCTTCGCGGTGCACGAGGCCGCGGGCGAAGTGATCCGGCGCGCGCGCGAGGGCGGCGGGCCATCGCTGCTCGAATGCAAGACAGTGCGCTTCTACGGCCACTTCGAAGGCGATGCGCAGACCTATCGCGCACCCGGCGAACTCGACGAGATTCGCGGCAATAAGGACTGCATCAGGAAGTTCGCGCAGGTGGTGACGCGCGCGGAGGTGATTGCGCGCGATGAGCTGGAGGCGATCGATCGCGAGGTCGCGGCGCTGATCGAGCATTCGGTCGTGGAGGCCAAGGCGGCGCCGCTGCCGGGCCCCGAGGACCTGCTCGCGGACGTCTATGTCAGCTATTGAAAGCACTTTGCGACGACCGATCCCATCATTCAATCAGGAGACTTGACCATGGCCCGCAAACTGAGCATGAAGCTGGCGATCAACGAGGCGATCGACCAGGAGATGACCCGCGACCCGAGCGTCATCATGTTGGGCGAGGACATCGTCGGCGGTGCCGGCGCGAATGGCGAAAAGGACGCGTGGGGCGGCGTGCTCGGCGTGACCAAGGGCTTGTACGCCAAGCACGGCGATCGCCTGCTCGACACGCCGCTGTCCGAGTCCGCCTACATAGGTGCGGCGATCGGCGCGGCCGCGTGCGGCATGCGGCCGATCGCCGAGCTGATGTTCATCGACTTCATGGGCGTGTGCTTCGACCAGATCTACAACCAGGCCGCGAAGTTTCGCTACATGTTCGGCGGCAAGGCCGAAACGCCGGTCGTGATCCGCGCGATGGTCGGCGCCGGCTTTCGGGCCGCCGCCCAGCACAGCCAGATGCTGACGCCGTTGTTCACGCACATCCCCGGCCTCAAGGTGGTGTGCCCGTCCACGCCCTACGACACCAAGGGGCTGCTGATCCAGGCCATCCGCGACAACGATCCGGTGATCTTCTGCGAGCACAAGAACCTGTACGGCTTCGAAGGCGAAGTGCCGGAGAACTCGTATACGGTCCCCTTCGGCGAGGCCAACATCGTGCGCGACGGCAAGCACGTATCGATCGTCACCTACGGCCTGATGGTGCATCGGGCATTGGAAGCCGCCGCGACGCTGGCCAGGGAAGGCATCGAGGCCGAGATCGTCGATCTGCGCACGCTGTCGCCGCTCGATATCGACACCGTGCTGGAAACGGTCGAGAACACCGGCCGTCTGGTGGTGGTGGACGAGGCCAGCCCGCGCTGCAATATCGCCACCGACATTTCGGCGCAGGTCGCGCAGCGCGCGTTCGGCGCGCTCAAGGCCGGCATCGAGATGGTCTGCCCGCCGCATACGCCGGTGCCGTTCTCGCCCGCGCTGGAAGACCTGTACATCCCGAGCGCCGCGCAGATCGCGGAGGCGGCGCGCCGCACGATGCAAGGAGGGAAGAACTGATGGCTGCGATAACCCCGATCGTGATGCCCAAGTGGGGGCTCGAGATGCGCGAAGGCACCGTGCAGGACTGGCTGGTCCGGGAAGGCGAGCGCATCGAAGTCGGCACGGCGCTGGTCGACGTGGATACCGACAAGATTTCCAACGCGGTGGAAGCCGCCGATGCCGGACTGCTGCGCCGCATCGTCGCGCAAAGCGGCGAGACGCTGCCGGTCAAGGCGCTGCTCGGTGTGCTGGCGGAGCCGGACGTGAGCGATGCGGACATCGACGCCTACGTCGCCGCGTTCGAGGTGCCGGCCGCCGACAGCGACGACGAAGACGCCGGCCCGGCGTTCGACTATGCGGAGGTGGACGGCATTCGCGTGCGCTACGCGCGTCGCGGGCCGGCGTCGGGCACGCCGGTGCTCTTTATCCACGGCTTCGGCGGCGACCTGAACAACTGGCTGTTCAACCTCGACGCGGTGGCCGAGAAGCATCCGGTGATCGCGCTGGACCTGCCGGCGCACGGGCAGTCCGCGATCAAGCTGGCCGGCACCACGCTCAAGGCGCAGGCGGCTTTCGTCGGCAAGTTCATGGAGGCCATCGGCGTGACGTCGGCGCACCTGGTCGGCCACTCGATGGGTGGCGGCGTCGCCGCGCAGATCGCCGTGGACGCGCCGCAGAAGGCGGCCTCGCTGGCGCTGATCGACAGCGCCGGCTTCGGCGACGAGGTCAACGCCGGCTATACCGACGGCTTCGTGCGTACCGATTCGCGCCGCGAACTCAAGCCCGTGGCCGAGCTGCTGTTCGCCGACCCCGCGCTGGTGAGCCGCCAGCTGCTGGACGACCTGCTCAAGTACAAGCGCCTGGACGGCGTGACCGAAGCGCTCGGCGCGCTGGGTACTCAACTGTTCGGCGGCGGCAGGCAGAGCGAACAGCCCGGCAAGGCGCTAGGCAGCTTCGGCAAGCCGGTGCTGGTGATCTGGGGCCGCGAGGATCAGGTCATTCCGAGCAGCCATGCCAGGGCCGCGCCCGCCGGCGCGACGGTGGAACTGCTGGACGGCGCCGGCCATATGCCGCAGATGGAGAAGGCCAACGAGGTGAATGCACTGCTGCGCCGGCATCTGAACCCGTGAAGCAGGCCGGCGTGCGTTGGCGACGACGCTCCTTCCGAATGCCGTGCCGGGCACGGCATCTCAAGGCAAGCCAGCCGATCTCCAGGACGCCTCGATCCTGTGGCGCAGGCGCAGCAGGAGGCGAGGCGTCCTGGATCACCTCATGTCATGCGGAACCAACCAGGGAATCCGAACCATGAAAGCAGCACGTTTTTACGATCGCGGCGACATCCGCATCGAAGACATCCCCGAGCCTGTCGTGGCGCCGGGCACCGTTGGCATCGACGTGGCCCGGTGCGGTATCTGCGGCACGGATCTGCACGAATTCATGGAGGGGCCGATTTTCATTCCGCCTTGCGGCCATCCGCATCCGATCTCCGGGGAGTCCGCGCCCATCACCATGGGGCATGAGTTTTCCGGCGTGGTGTATGCCGTGGGTGACGGCGTGACCGATATCGAAGTCGGCCAGCATGTGGTGGTGGAGCCCTACATCGTGGCCGACGACGTGCCGACCGGGCCGGGCGACAAGTATCATCTGTCGAAGAACATGAATTTCATCGGCCTGGGGGGCCGTGGCGGCGGCCTGTCCGAAAAGATTGCGGTCAAACGCCGCTGGGTGCATCCGGTTTCCAACGCTATTCCGCTCGATCAGGCGGCGCTGATCGAACCCTTGTCGGTGGGGCACCATGCCTTCACCCGCAGCGGCGCCAAGGCTGGCGATGTCGCGCTGGTCGGCGGCGCGGGCCCGATTGGTCTGTTGCTGTCGGCGATTCTGAAAGCCAAGGGTCTGCGCGTCATCGTGACGGAGCTGAGTGCGGCGCGCAAGGAAAAAGCCCGCGAATCCGGCGTTGCCGATTACATCCTGGACCCGACCGAAGGGGAGGTGGTCGCGGAAGTCATGAAGATCACGGGCGGTAAGGGTGTGGACGTGGCGTTCGAATGCTCCAGCGTGAACAAGGTGCTGGACACGCTGGTGGCCGCGACCGCTGCGTCCGGCGTGGTGGTGATCGTGTCGATCTGGAGCCATCCGGCCACGATCAACGTGCACAGCGTGGTCATGAAGGAACTGGACGTGCGCGGCACGATCGCGTATTGCAACGACCATCAGGAAACCATCAAGCTGGTCGAGGACGGCAAGATCGATCTGGCGCCGTTCATCACCCAGCGCATTCAGTTAGACGAACTGATTTCGCAAGGATTCGAGACCCTGATCCACAACAATGAGTCGGCCGTGAAAATCATCGTTCAGCCCAGACTGAAGTGAGTCGGTGCTTCTCTGCGAGAAGGGCATATCTGCCGATCTGAGCTTTTGCGAGTTTTCGTGATCCTTCGTGAGCCTATGCCATTTGACATCGTCGACTTCGATGCCGATGCCGATGCCGATGCCGATGCCGATGCCGATGCCGATGCCGCGGACCCCCTCGTCGCGGAGACGGCGCTGCTGCAGCTGGCCGAGACGGGCCGGTGCGTCGCGCACCTGTGGCAGGCCCCGCTGTCGCTGGTGGTGCCGCGCAGTTATCGGCGCTTCGCGGCCCTGGAGAGCGCTCGCGCCGAATTCGCGCGGCACGGGTGCCCGGTTTTTCTGCGCATGTCGGGCGGCGGGCTGGTACCGCAGGGGCCCGGCATTCTCAACCTGAGCCTGGCCTACCTGGTGCGGGGCACCGTGGGCGCGCTTTCCGACGGGGTGTATCGGCATCTATGCGAAATCCTGCGCGAGGCGCTCGGCACGTTGGGGCTTCAGACACATTGGCAGGCGGTGCAAGGCTCATTCTGCGACGGACGCTTCAACCTGGCCTGGGGGCCGCCGGACGATGCACGAAAGCTTGCCGGTACCGCGCAATACTGGCGCGGCGTGCGCTCGGACGCGGGTTCGCATGCGTCGCGGCATGCCGTGTTGGCCCATGCGGTGTTGCTGGTCAGCGCCGATCCGGAGGAGATCAACCAGCGGGCCAATGCTTTCGAGCAGGCCATCGAAAGCGGACGGCGCTATGACGCGCGGCGTGTGGTCAGCGTACAGGAGGCGCTTTCCCGAACCGGTGTGGTGCCGTCCGATGGGCTGATCGACTCGGTCATGTCGGCGCTGCGCGCGAGCGTGATGGCGACGCCGCCGCCCGTCGATAAAGGCGATTAAATGCAGTCCCGCTTTCCTGTGCCAACCGTCCAATGGAGACACGTGATATGGCATCCGTCAAATCAGCATCATCAACCGGAGACACACCATGAATCCCTTTGATTTGAAGCAACTCGGCCTCGACGTCGACTATCCGTATCGCCGGCAGTACGACAACTACATCGGCGGTCGATGGGTGCCGCCCGCCAACGGCGAATACTTCGAGAACGTGTCGCCGATTAACGGCCAGCCGTTCTGTCGCGTACCGCGCTCGCGCGGCGAGGACGTCGAATTGGCGCTCGATGCGGCGCATGCCGCGCGGCGCAAATGGGGCAAGACGTCCGCGGCGGAGCGCTCGAACCTGCTGCTCGCCGCCGCCGACCGGATGGAGAAGAACCTGAAGCTGCTCGCGGTCGCGGAGACGATCGACAACGGCAAACCGCTGCGCGAGACCATGGCCGCCGACCTCCCGCTCGCGGTCGACCACTTCCGCTATTTCGCCGGCTGCATCCGCGCGCAGGAAGGCGGGATCTCCGAGATCGACGACAACACGGTCGCATATCACTTCCACGAGCCGCTCGGCGTCGTCGGCCAGATCATTCCGTGGAATTTTCCGCTGCTGATGGCGGCCTGGAAACTTGCGCCGGCGCTCGCCGCCGGTTGCTGCGTCGTGATGAAGCCGGCCGAGCAGACGCCCGCCTCGGTGCTCGTGCTGATGGAACTGATTGGCGAGCTGTTCCCGCCGGGCGTGATCAACATCGTGAACGGCTTCGGCAGGGAAGCGGGCGAACGGCTGGCAACCAGCAAGCGGATCGCGAAGATCGCGTTTACCGGGTCGACGCCGGTGGGCAAACACATCCTGCGTGCAGCGGCCGACAATCTGATTCCGTCGACGGTCGAACTCGGCGGCAAGAGCCCGAATATCTTCTTCGCCGACGTGCTGGATCAGGACGATGCGTTCCTCGACAAAGCGCTCGAAGGACTCGCGATGTTCGCGCTGAATCAGGGCGAAGTGTGTACGTGTCCGTCGCGCGTGCTGATTCAGGAGTCGATCTACGAGCGCTTCATCGAGAAGGCAATCGCGCGCGTCGAGCGTATCAAGGCCGGCCATCCGCTCGATATGCAGACGATGATCGGCGCGCAGGCGTCGCAGCAGCAGCTCGACAAGATCCTCTCGTACATCGACATCGGCCGCGACGAGGGCGCGCAGTGCCTGACGGGCGGCGAGCGCACCGCGCCCGTCGCGGAACTCGGCACCGGCTTCTATGTGAAGCCGACCATGCTGCTCGGCAACAACCGGATGCGCGTGTTCCAGGAGGAGATCTTCGGGCCGGTCGCGTCGGTGATGACGTTCAAGGACGAGCAGGATGCGATCGAACTGGCGAACGACACGTTCTATGGTCTCGGCGCGGGCGTGTGGACGCGCAACGGCACACGCGCGTATCGCATGGGCCGCGAGATCGAGGCGGGCCGCGTGTGGACGAACTGCTATCACCTGTATCCGGCGCATGCGGCGTTCGGCGGCTACAAGCAGTCGGGCATCGGGCGCGAGACGCACAGGGCCGCGCTGTCGAACTACCAGCAGACGAAGTGCCTGCTCGTCAGCTATCAGGCGGATGCGCTCGGGTTCTTCTGATCGCGCGGGTTCCTGCGTGAGGAGGAGGCCGGAGCGTCGTGGTGAGAGTGGCGCTCCGGCGAGGGTGTGCCTGGTTCGAATCGGCATCGATGAGTTTCACCGATGCCGTTGCGTCTCGCCCGCGCGAACGGTTCGAAGCCAGATAGCGGATGCGAGCGCGAGCCCCATGCGCTCTAGAAGCTGTGGCGGATGCCCACGCGCACCACGACCTGGTTAGGCGTGTCCGATGGCGTGATGTTGTTGTTGGCCGCCACGGCCTCGGTACCCACCGAATTCGTCCCGCTCGCGTGCTGCCATACGCCGCTCACGTAAAGCAGCGTGCGCTTTGAAAGCAGATAGGTCGAGCCCAGGTTCAACTGGCCGTAATGCGCGTCGCCTGCCCACGTGTAGCTGTAGGCGGCGCCGAGCAGCAGTGCCGGCGTCACGTTGAAGGTGTAGTTGCCTTCCAGCGTGTCGAAGTGCGCGTTGCCGCCGAGTGGTGTCGTCGTGGTGACGACGGCATCGTGGAACTGTGCGTTCGTGTACAACAGCCCAAAGTTCGATGCGCCGAACTGGTACTTCGCCCCACCGCCCGCGATCTGTAGCGAAGATGCGCTCGCATAGCCGCGGTAGATCGGCGTCGTCAGCGGATTCGCGAATGCCTCGTTCGCGACCGGCGGCGCGCTCGCGTTCCACACTGCCGTCGCCGGATTGTTCACCTTGATGTAGGCCGCCGCTACGGAAAGCGGTCCATTGCCATAGGTGAGCGAGAAGTTGACGACCTGATTGCGGCCCATCGATCCCGCGACGTTGCCGAATGCGTAGGCCGCACCGAACTGGAAGCCCGCGAGTGTCGGCGAAAGATACTTGACCGCGTTGTTGAGGTTGAAGTCGCCCCATACGTTGTCGACGTCGCCGGCGTGCGCGCCGAGGCCGCCCGCAAATTTACCCGCCGCCGACAGCGGTACAAGGCTTTCAAACAGCAGGTCGTACTGTTTGCCGAGCCGGATCTGTCCGTACTGGTCGCTGCCCACGCCAACGTAGGCCATCCGCCCGAACAGAGCGCCGTTATTGCCGAGCGCGCCGTTGCTCGGATTGAAGCCGTTTTCCAGCTTGAAAAAGGCATGCAGTCCGCCGCCCAGATCTTCGGTGCCGGTGAGCCCCCACTTGCTGCTGCCGAGACCGCCTTGCGACATGGCCCACGACGATTTGCCGCCCTGATTGTTCGTGTACTGGAGGCCCTCGTCCACGACGCCATATAGCGTGACGGAGCTTTGCGCGTGTGCGAGACTCGCAGCCGCCCCGCATGCCAACATCATCACGACCTTTTTCATTGATTTCCTCCAAATCTTGATACGGTTGTTAGAAACGCTTTTATTCGTTATCCGGAATAAACTGACGGGACACATGCTGCGTGTGCTGTTTCGAGCATGTGTTTGCCAGCGGATAGCCCCTCGCGGGCGCTATCCCACTGGCGCCGCTTTATGCCTGCATGTAGACGGCGTGCGTGTGCGTGTACTCGTACAGACCATGCTTGCCGTCCGCACCGCCAATACCCGAGCGGCGCACGCCCGCGTGAAAGCCTTGCATCGCTTCGAAATTCTCGCGATTGACATAGGTTTCGCCAAAATCGAGTTCACGGCTCGCCTGCATTGCATGCGAGAGGCTGCGCGTGTAGATCGAGGATGTCAGCCCGTAAGCTGAATCGTTCGCCAGGGCGATCGCCTCGTCGAGTCCGTCGACGATCTGGATCGGCAGCACCGGCCCGAAGATTTCCTCGCGCATGATGTTCATGTCGGCGCGGCAATCGACTAGTACGGTCGGTTGATAGTGATAGCCCGACGCGCGCTCGGCGATTGCGCCGCCGGTGGTTGCCGTCGCGCCCTGCGCTATAGCCGTGCGAACCTTCGCTGTTACGTTCTCCAGCGCGCGGGCATTGATGAGCGGGCCCATGTCGAGCCCGTTATCCTTGCCGGGATCGCCATAGCGTGTCGCCGCCATCGCGGACGTGATCCTGTCGATGAACGCCGGGGCCACGGCGCGCTCCACGTAGACGCGTTCCGCGCAGTTGCACACCTGCCCCGTGTTGATGACGCGCGATGCGTGAATCGCCTTGACCGCGAGATCGAGGTCCGCGTCGGCCAGCACAATGGCCGGTGCCTTGCCGCCTAGTTCCAGGTTGACCTTGGTGAGGTTGCCCGCGGCCGCCGCCATGATTTTCGCGCCCGTCGGTACGCTGCCGGTAAAGCTCACCATGTCGATGCGATCGCTCGCAGCGAGTGCGGCGCCGACCTCGCCCGCGCCGCTCACCACGTTGAAGACGCCCGGCGGCAAATCGGTTTCGGCGACGAGCCGCGCGAATTCGAAGCAGTTGTTCGGCGTTTCCTCGCTCGGCTTGATGACGATGGTGTTGCCGGTCAGGAGCGCCGGCGCCATTTTTCGCGCAATGAGGAAGAACGGAAAGTTCCACGGCAGGATGCCCGCGACGACCCCCATGGGTTTGCGGAACAGGAATATGTTTTCACCCGGACGGTCGCTCGTGACAATCTCGCCTTCGATGCGGCGCGCCCACTCAGCCATATAGTCGAGATAGTCGGCGGTGAAATTCACTTCGACTTCGGCGAGGCCGAGAATCTTGCCCTGCTCGAGCATGATGGTGCGCGCAAGGTGTGGCGCGTGCTCGCGTACTTTGGTTGCGATCCGCCGCAGAAAGCTCGCGCGATCGAGCGGCGTGCGCTTCGCCCAGGCGGGCTGGGCGCGGCGAGCGGCGTCCACGGCTAGCGCCACTTGTGCGGCGTTAGCCACCGGTACGCGCGAGAGCAGGGCGCCATCTGCGGGATTGACGACATCGAGATGTTCATTAGCCGGCACGAAGGCGCCGTCGATGTAGTGTTGATGGGTCGGCACGGCAGGACTCATGTTGTCTCCATAAATAATTAGAGGTACATATTGTTGAGAATATTGCGGCAGATGTATAAAACCTCTGCAACGAACTCACTTGAAATTCTTGTCCAGTTCCGAAATCTTCAATCCGAGCGTTTCGCTCAGTGCCCAGAGTGCCGCGCTCGACAGTACCGCGCACGCGACCGCGACGACCATCATCGACCAGCCGAGGCCGTGCTGTTTTGCCATGAAGCCGATCAGCATCGGACCGAACGACGCGATACCACGCCCGACGTTGTAGGCGAAGCCGATCCCCGCGCCGCGCACCGCGCCCGGAAACTGCTCGGACAGGATCGCGCCGAGCCCGCCGGCGCATGACGAGATGCTCGCGCCGACCAGGAACACCAGCACATAGCCGGTCGTGAGCGATTGGACCGGCAGGTAGAGAAAGGCGGCGATCGCAATCATCGAAAAGAGGATCGTTGCGGTTTGCGTCGGGCGGCGGCCGAAGCGGTCGTGAAACCAGCCGACTGACACATACCCGATGAAGCCGCCGAGAATCTGGATGAGCATGAACGTCGTCGTGCCGGCGACGTGCAGGCCGCGTTCGGTCCCGAGATAGAGCGGCAGGAATGTGACGATCGAATAGTAGGTGCCGTGACCGCCGACCATGAAAATCGTCGAGAACATCGTCACGCGGCGCAGATCGCGATGAAAGAGGCGTCCGATCGAGGCGAGCGCCGCTTGCTCCGAGCGGCCATTCCCCGATCGGCGTTCATGAATGCCGCGCCGTGCAACGAAGATCGCAATCGCCGGCAGGAGGCCGAGCACGAAGAGCCAGCGCCACGCGACGTCGGCCGGCATGATCGAGAACATCACGAAGTAGGCAATCGTCGACAACGCCCAGCCGATCGCATACGCGCTTTGCATCACCGCCATCATCCGGCCGCGGCGCTCGTCGGCGGTGTACTCCGACAGCAACGCGACACCCACGGGCCACTCGGCGCCGAAGCACAGTCCTTCGAGCGTTCGCCACAGCACCAGCTGCGTGGCATTCTGCGCGGTTGCAGTCAACGCGGTGAATATGCTGAAGCCGACTACCACCCACACCAGCACGCGAACGCGTCCGTAGCGATCCGCGAACGCGCCGCCGAACAGCCCGCCGATGGCCGATGCGACGAGGCTTGCCGTCGAGATCGTGCCGCCCACGCCGACGGAGAGATGCAGCGTCGTCAGGATTGCGCCGAGCGCGAGCGCAAACATCGTGTGATCGAAACCATCGAGTCCCCATCCGAGCGCCGACGCTATCACCACGCGGCGCTGTTGCGAACCCGCTATCCGTGTGAGATCGGTTGGTGACGGCTGGAATTGCAGTGATTGATGTATCGCATGCGGATCTTTCATTGTCTCTCTCCAGGTTATCTATTCGGTTGTCTTGTACTTCGACCGGGTTGCCGCCGCGGCCGCTCAGCGCGATGGGCCGCCGATGCGTTCACACAGGAATGGCGCGAGTGCGTCGCGATTGAGTTCGGCGCCGAGCCCGGGTCCTTCGGGCGGACTCAGGTAGCCCTCCTTGACCGACGCCTCCGGCGCATCGCGCACCGTGTCGATGTAGCCGTCGTGAAAGCGGAAATACGGATACAGCTCGAGCATCGATATATTCGGCAGGTTGATCGCCAGATGCCGGGCGACCTGGGTCGCGAGCGGACTGCCGCACACATGCGGCGCGACGCGCATTCCGAATGCTTCGGCCATGGCGGCGATCTTCTTGGTTTCCATGATGCCGCCCGTGTTGCACGGGTCCGGCTGGACGATGTCGACCGCGCGCGTCTCGATGAGCGCACGCATCTGGTGGCGTCCATAGTTGCGTTCGCCCGCTGCGAGCGGAATCGACGTGCGCGCGGCGACCCACGCCATGGCATCGGCATCGGACGGATCAGTGGGTTCTTCGACGAACTGAATGTCGTACGGCTCGAAGCGGTTGCACAGCCTCGCTGCTTCGGCGGCGCTCAGTCCGCCGCTCAAATCGAGCATCAGGTCGACATCCGGACCGATCGCTTCGCGTACCGCTTTCACGCGTGCTACCGCGAGATCGGCCTGCTCGCGTGTAATGGAGCGCTGGCTGACGTGGCGCATGTTCACGCCAAGCATCTGGCCGAGCGGATAGAACTTGAGCGCTGTGTAGCCGTCGGCGAGCGGACGCTCGGTGGCCCGGGCGAATTCGTCGGGTGTCTGCGCGGCGTCGTACCAGCCGTTTGCATAGCAGCGAATGCGATCATTGACTGCGCCGCCGAGCAATTGATAGACCGGCAGGCCGCACGCGCGACCCTTGATGTCCCAAAGCGCCTGCTCCAGTGCGCTCAACGCGGCGAACACGATGGTGCCGCCGCCCTTGGCCCAGAACGTATGGTCGTATACGTGTGTCGAAAATGCTTCGATACGAGCGGGATCACGGCCGATCAGATCGGGTGCGAGATCCTTCAGCATGCCTGCGGCGGCATGGGCGCCGCGTCCGTAGGCCACGCCCGCTTCGCCGATGCCGTTAATCCCTTCGTCGGTGCTGACCTCGACGATGATCGGATGCAGCTTGCCGCTGCGAGCGAGATAGATATCGACTTGCGTGATCTTCATGGCGGACCGGGTGGGGAATCACCGGCGAGGTCGGACGCCGCGTCGTCGAGCTGCACGCGCGTCACCTTCACGCCCAACTGCCGGTATTGCTGGAACTCGTTGTCCGCAAGACCGTCGTCGGTGATGATTTCGTTGATGTCGGCAACGTCTGCGATACCGTGGATCGCACGTCCCGCGAACCGGCTGCTGTCGATCATGAGCGTGGTCTTGCTCGCGGCGCGGATCATCGCCCGCTTGAGCGTGACCAGTTCAAGGGACGTGTCCGACACGCATTCGTAGTCGACCGCTTGCGCCGACAGAAAGCACTGGTCGACCCGCATGTCATGCAAAAACGACATGCCCGGCTCGCCGAGCAGCGTGTACGCGCGCGGCCGGCACTGGCCGCCCGGTACGATCAGCTTTACGTGCGGCTTGCGCGTCAGCAGGCTCGCGACCATCAGATCGCAGGTCACCACGGTCAACGAGATGTCGAGTTCGCCGACCACTTGCGCAAACTCGTGCATCGTCGAACCGGTATCGATAAGAATGCTCTGGTCCTCGGAGAGCCGTTTCGCCGCTTCGACTGCGATCGCGCGTTTCTCTTCCGACGCCGTGTAGCGCGCTTCGTCGACGCTCGGCTCGTAGGTCGAACGCTGACGGATGCGCACTGCGCCGCCGTGCGTACGCCGGACCACGCCACGCGCGGCGAGCGCGTCGAGATCGCGCCGGATGGTCGACACCGATGCATTGAACAGGCGCGACAATTCCTGATTCGACCCGCCGACGTTCTGCTCGAACCAGTCGATCATGCGTTGCTGACGCTCTGCCTGAATCATGTCCTCCGGCATGCCGTCGGACTGCGTTTCAGGCTCCTTTTTGCCGTTGGCCGTCATCTTCGTCATCTTCCTTTCTCCTGAAGCATCGCCTAAAGTCCTCGGAGGATACACGAAGTGATAACGCGAACTGGCCGGCCAGGCGAGGCCAGTGCGCGCCGCTTTCCGGCCCCCGCGCAAGCTGCTCGCGGAACGCCGGGCCGGGACATCCGTTACAGGCTTACGCGCATTTTCTCGGTGCGCGCCGCGCCTGCGCCGCGATACGCGGTGACTTCGATTTCGACCAGATATTCCGTGCCCGCGAGCGGCGTCGCGGTGATGGTCGCGGCCGGATCGATGTCCTTGAATTTCTCCGAGACGACCGCCATCACGGCTTCCTTATGGTCGAGGTTCGGTATCGCGATACGCGAGCGCACCACGTCGGCGAGACTCGCGCCGACCGCCTTCAGCGCACCTTCGATGTTGGCGAAGCATTGCAGCGTCTGCTCGGCCGGGTCCTTCGAGATTTCACGCGTGCGGTAGTGACGGCCCGCGGTGTTCGCGACCAACACCCAGTTGTCGACCACCACGGCGCGCGAGTAGCTGTTTTTGTCTTCGTACACGCTGCCTGACTTCAGTTTCTGCACCTGTAGCTCAGCCATCTAAAAAGTCTCCATGAAGGGAAGGTTGCTTCGAAGAGCGATACGGATCACTGCGTCTGTAGTGCGAGTTCGCCATACTCGCGCCGCGCGAAGGCATCGGAAATGCGCTGCTCGACGAGATCGCGCCGCAGGTCTTCGGGCTTGCGTGCTTGCGGCGGACCGTAGCCGCCGCCGCCCGGCGTCAGGATCTCGACGATGTCGCCGCGCTTCAGCGGCGTCGTTTTGCCCGCCAGCGGCGCGCCGTTGACGCTGCACGACGAGCCTTGCGCCGCGCCGCCGCCTTCGAGGCCCCACGGTTGCGAGCCCAGCCGCGACGTCTCGACGTTGATCTGGCAAGCGCGTTCGGCGCGATACACGCGGCGCAGCCCCATGCCGCCGCGCCAGGTGCCGGCGCCTGCCGAATCGTTGACGAGTTCGTAGCGCAGCAGCGTCAGCGGATATTCCTGTTCGAGTGCCTCGACGGGGAGGTTCGACGTGTTGGTCAGATGCACGTGAATGCCGCTCAGGCCGTCGGCGGTGGGCCGCGCGCCGCCGCCGCCGCCGATCGTCTCCAGATAGACCCAGAGTTCGCCGTTATCGGTGCTGCCGCTGAACACCGCCGCGGCGCAGCAGCCGTTGCCGGCCGCCATCACCTTGTTCGGCAGCGCCTGCGCGAGTGCGCCGTAGATCATGTCCGACACGCGCTGGCACGCGGACAGCCGGCTGTTGACCGCCGCCGGATGCTCGCAGTTGAGCAGCGACCCTTTCGGTGCCTCGACGCTGATCGGCCGCGCGAGACCCGCATTCGGCAGGATGGTCGAATCGATGATCGCCTTCACCGCGTAGTAGCAGGTAGCCAGCAGGCCGGTGTAGATGACATTCAGCGCGTTGCGCATCTGCGGCGGCGCGTCGAAGGCAAGATGCATCGAGTCGCCCTTGATGGTGATGGCCACACTCAGGTCGAGCGAGCCTTCGAAGTGCAGGCTGTCGAAGCGGTCGGTGAAGCGATAGGTGCCGTCGGGAATCGCCGCGATGCCGGCGCGCATCTTGCGCTCGGCGTAGTCCTGCAGTGCCTCGCCGGCGCGCAGGATGCGCTCGGTGCCGTATTTCCCGCACAATGCCTGCAGGCGCTGCACGCCGACGCGGTTGGCGGCCATCTGCGCGCGCAGATCCGACAGCCGTTCGTGCGGCACCTGGCAGTTCAGCAGGATCAGTTCCTGCACATCCTTCTGCAATACGCCTTCACGATAAAGCCTGACAGGCGGGATACGCAGGCCTTCCTGATAGATGTGCGCGTGGCCGCGATCGGCGAAGTCGGCGTGGTGCGCGGTGTTGATCGCCCACGCAATCAACTGGTCTTCGAAGAACACCGGCTCGGCAAGCACGATGTCCGGCAGGTGCGTGCCGCCGCCTTCGTACGCATCGTTGCCGATGAACACGTCGCCCGGACGGATGTCCGCGAGCGGAAAGCGCTTCATGATGTGCGGCACGGTCTCGAGAAAGCTGCCCAGGTGCATCGGGATGTGCTCGGCCTGGCACAGCGTGTTCCCCGAACGGTCGAAGATCGCGGTCGAGCAGTCGCGGCGTTCCTTGATGTTGGTCGAGTAGCTCGAGCGCACCAGCGCTTCGCCCATTTCCTCGGTGATCGATGCGAGCGCGCTGCCAACGACTTCCACCGTGATCGGATCGATAGACAGGGTCGTGTTCATTTCTGCATTTCCAGAATCAGATTCAGATAGGGGTCGACGCTCGCGCGCATGTTCGGCAGCACAACGGTCGTGGCGTCCATCTGCTCGACGATGGCCGGGCCCGTGAAGGTATTGCCCGACGCGAGCTTGTCGCGGCTGTAGACCGGACAATCGACGAATGCCGCGGCCTCGGCCATGTAGACCTCGCGCCGGCCGATCTGCGCATGGCTCGCATCCGGACCCACCGCCGGCGCGGGCGTGAACTGCGCCTTGGCGACACGCCCGACGGCCTCGACACGCAGTGTGACGAGCTGGATCGTTTCGCCCTCGGCAACGAAGCCGAAGCGCTGCCGGTGTGCGTTTTCGAAGCCGCTCGCGAGCAGGTCGAGCGTGGCCTGGGTGATCGGTCCCGGCGGCACCGGCACCGATAGCTCGTAGTTCTGGCCGTGATAGCGCATGTCGGCGGTGCGTGTGATCGACTGGCGATCGGACTCGATGCCTTCGCGTGCAAACCAGCCCTGAGCCTGCGTGTCGAGTTCCGCATAGCCGGCTTCGAGCGCATCGAGCGACGCCGCGTCGAGCCGCCGCACGCGCGACAGGGCGAAGTCGGCGCGCAGGTCGGTGAGCAGCAGACCGAGTGCACACAACGCACCCGGCGTGAGCGGCACGATGATGCGCGTCATGTCGAGTTCCTGCGCGAGACGCGCCGCGTGCAGCGGTCCGGCGCCGCCGAATGCCATCAGCGTGTAGTCGCGCGGGTCGTGGCCGCGCTGCACGCTGATTACGCGAATCGCCTTGGCCATGTTCGCGGTCACCACCGAGACGATGCCCTGCGCGGTCTCCATCACGCCGATGCCGAGCTGATCCGCGAGCTTCTGCATCGCATCGAGCGCGAGGTCGCGGCGCACCTTCATGCGTCCGCCGAGAATCTCGACTGGATTGAGCGTTTGCAGCACGATGTTCGCGTCGGTCACGGTCGGCTCGCTGTTGCCGCGGCCATAGCAGACCGGGCCGGGATCGGCGCCGGCGCTGCGCGGGCCGACTTTCAGCAGGCCGCCGCTGTCCACATAAGCGATCGAGCCGCCGCCCGCGCCCACCGTATGGATGTCGAGCATCGGCGCCTTGATCGGATAGCCGTGTACATTCGCTTCGCCGGTCAGCGCGCACTGGCCGCCTTGCAGCAGCGCGACGTCGCTGCTCGTGCCGCCCACGTCGAACGTGATCAGATTCGGAAAGCCCGCGAGATTGCCGATTTCCTGCGCCGCGACCACACCCGTGCTCGGCCCGGAGAGGACCGTGCGCACCGGCAGTTCGGCGGCCGTGTCGAAGCCGATGACGCCGCCGTTGGATTGCGTGAGTTGCGGCGCGACGCGCAAACCCAGATCCTCGAAGCGATGATGGAGGCGCTGGATATACTTCTTCATGATCGGGCCGAGATACGCGTTGACGACCGTGGTCGACAACCGTTCGTATTCGCGGAATTCCGGCGCGATCTGATGGGATGCGCAAATGAACACATCGGGCAGGATCTCGCGAACGATTTCCAGCGCACGGCGCTCGTGCTTCGTGTTCAGGAATCCGTACAGAAAGCAGACGGCGACCGCCTTGACATCCTCGTCGGCCATCTTGCGCGCGGCGGCGCGCAGACCTTCTTCGTCGAGTTCCAGTTCGATTTCGCCGTTCGCGCGCAGCCGTTCCTTGACTTCGAGACGCAGATCTCGCGTGACGAGAGCTTGCGGTTTTTCCGCGTACATGTCGTACAGACTCGGGCGTTTCTGACGGCCGATTTCGAGCAGATCGCGAAAGCCGTCGGTGACGACGAGGCCGGTCTTCACGCCGCGCAGTTCGATCAGCGCATTGGTCGCGACGGTCGTGCCGTGGCCGAGAAAGCCGATATCCTGTGCCTGCGCGTCAACGGTTCCAAGCCCCTCGGTCACGCCGTTGGCGATGCCGAGCGAAGGGTCGGCCGGCGTCGACGGTACTTTCCATATCTGCACGCGGCCACTCGCATCGTCGAACATGCAGACGTCGGTGAAGGTGCCGCCCGAATCAACTCCTATTCGCCAAGCCATGTGATTGCTTCCTGAGTCAGAGAGGTTAAGCCGCCATCAAACCGGCAGCTGAAAAACGCGCGAATCGTTCGAAGCGGAACGGCGCCGGATCGACCAGCGGCGTTTCGTTCATCACCAGTTGCGCCATCAGCTTGCCGGCGCCGGGGCCGAGGCCGAAGCCGTGCCCGGAAAACCCGGTTGCGATGAAGAAGCCGGGCAGTGCGGCGAGAGGTCCAATGATCGGCACCGCATCGGGCGTCACATCGATCATGCCGCCCCACATCTGCAGGATGCGGGCGTTCGCAAATGCCGGGAATGCCTTGGCCAGGTTCGCGAGGCCGTTGCGGATCACCGCCTCGGACGGTTTGGGATCGAGGATGCGATGCTTCTCGAACGGCGTGATCGCATCGAGTGCCCACTGGCGCGGCGTACGCCACTCGTCGATGAACTGCCTGTCGAGACGCAGCTTCAGATCGGCGCGGTTGCGGCGGAAACGCGACCAGTATTCCGGGAAGAGCCGGAAGCTGTCCGGTACGATCGGCACTAGCGTCGAGTTGCGCATGGCGATCGTGTAGCCGCCGTCGAGCCGCTGGCGGAACGAGAAGTTGTCGGCACCGACAGGCATCGCGGTGGGGCCGTTGACGTCGCTGATGCGCGCGGCGCTGCCGAGCACCTTGAGTTGCGGCAACTCGAGGCCGAACGAGCCCGCGAACAGGCGCGACCACGCGCCGCCCGCCAGCACGACCGACGAGCAGCGGATCTCGCCGTGCTCGGTGACCACACCGCTCACGCGCCCCGCTTCGCGCTGGATGCCGCGCACCGCACAACGCGTCGCGATATGCGCTCCCGCTCTTTGCGCGGCATGCGCGATCGCGGGTGCCGCCATCAGCGGCTCCGCTCGTCCGTCGGTTGCCGTGTGCATTCCGCCCGCGAATGTGGTGGAACAGCCGGGGACATATTGCGCGAGATCGTTCTTCCCGAACAGCACCGTATCGATGCCGTATTCCCTGGCGTGCCCGATCCATTCGCGGTACTCGGCCATCTGCGCTTCGTTGCGGCACAGATAGGTGATGCCGGTCTGACGCAGGCCGGTTTCGGCGCCGTACTTCGGCTTGAGTTCGTGCCACAGTCGCAGGCTCTCGATCGACAGCGGAATTTCCGCCGGATCACGGCCCATCTGACGTACCCAGCCCCAGTTGCGCGCCGATTGTTCCGCACCGATCAGTCCTTTCTCGCAGACGACGACGCGCACGTTCTGCTGCGCGAGATACAGCGCCGTGCACACACCGATGATGCCGCCGCCGATGATGACGACCTCGGCCTCGGTGGGCAGTGGTGTTGCGCTGTTGGCGATCGGGTCTGGAATGATCCTGCTCATGGGGTTCCTGTGTTTTTGCGAATGCGATGGAAAGCGAGTGCTGGCGGCTACAGCGTGTCCTCGGATCGGCAATCGACGGGCAGTTCCTCGATCGCCAAACCGGTGCCGCGGTTTGCGCCGCAGACCTGCACGACGGAACCGGCCACGCGACGCGGGGATGGCGGGTTCGGCGACAGGGATTGAGAAAACATCGGTGATCGTTTTAGGTTGATTGTGGAAGAATGTGAGATATCTTATGAACGTTTGTGATTGATTAAAAATAAGTATTTTCCCTGTGACGGTCCTGGGGAATTCCCGCGTTAGCGCAAGAATTCCGGGTATTCCCTGTAAAAAAGAATTCATGCAAGCGAACGACTGGTCTTTTTTGAGATGTGAAAGTGTCTCTTCGTTGATGGAAGATTGTGATCGATTTTGTTGGGTGGCAGGATTTTCTGTGAAAAAACTTCATAATCTATCGTGAGGCGGTCAGATATGGCGATGCCCGCACGTTCGCAACGGAATTCGAGTCGTGGCTTTGCGACAAATCAAAGATCGGATTAGTCGGCAACTTTGAGGCGTGACATCGCCGACCGCTACCTCGTACATGGATAGTGTGAGGGAGCGTTGAGGAAGCCTGAGTTATTTTCGGAGTTCAGTCGTATCGAAAGACGCGGTCAAACGACGAAGCTTTTGCGTCATCCTGTAGCAGGCGGCGATCCGTAACAGAGGGAGTCAAATCCGGTGGGACGTTGCGGGCGGGTCGTGCGGGTCGTGCGAGTCGGCTGTCTTCCGCCAGTTGGGCCTCACGCGCTATTCCGGATACTTTCTTGGGGCAAGGCACGGAAACGGCTCGCCGGATGCCGCGCCATATAATCGATACATCTCAACCACCAGCGGATCAGCCAGGCTGACAACGTAAGCATGAAAACGCTCGAGATGTTGCGTGCCCTCGATCTGGAATCCGCTCGTCTCTTCCTCATCGCCTATGAGGAGGGGAGTCTCACGCGAGCGGCCGAACGCAGCAACATTGCAGTCTCGGCCGTCACCAAACGCCTCCAGGAGCTCGAATACGTCTTCGGCGTATCGCTGTTCAACCGGCACGCGCGAGGCGTTACGCCGACGCCCGCCGGCGACGAATTCGCGAGACAGGTTCGCCTGCTGACACAGCGCCTGAATGAAACCGCCAGTGCGATGAGAGAGTTCTCGGAGGGAATTCGCGGACGTGTGCGGGTGGCCTCCAGTCAGTCGGCGATCGTCGGTGGCCTCGCCGCCTTCGCCGGCAGGTTTATCCAGGCAAACCCGGAAATTGCCGTGGATGTGCACGAAATCCACGGCTGGTCACTCGTTTCTGAAATCGAAAGTGGCCGCGCCGATCTCGCCCTCAGTCTTTCGGTATTCGACGTGCCGTCGTCGATCGCGAAAGTGCCGTACAAGGAAACCAGTCTGGTCGTGGCCGTACCGAAAGACCATCCGCTCGCCACACGCCAATGGGTCAGGTTCGAGAACCTGATCGACTTCGAGCACGTCACGCTCGGGCCGAAAAGCGCGCTTTGTTCGTTCCTGGTCAATCAGGCAGCCAGTCTCGGGCATGAGCTGAAGTACCGCGCGGTCTCCTCTTTCGATGTCATGCGCTCGATGATCGCTGCCGGCCTTGGCATCGGCATTCTTTCGGAAATCATGGCCATTCCCTTTGCGGGAAATCCGGACGTGCGCTGCATTGCCCTGCGGGAAGAATGGGCACCGCGAAGCATCCAGATTTACTACCGCGAAGATCTCATTCCCCCGTCGGCCCGCCTGTTTCTGAAAGAGTTGCTGATTTCTGCAGGCCACCGTTCTCCATCGGTGAAAGCTGGTTTGATGAAATAGAAATATCTCGTCCCTGCTCTCCTCCTATACTGCTTTGCAATTGAAAATCTGTTTTGTATAGGTGGAGAACAAATAGATGAAGATTGCAAGCGTCACACCGATTTTCGCCGATCGCTTTCTGTATGTGAAAGTCACAACCGAGGACGGACTGACAGGAATCGGCGAATCCGGCGCATGGGGCCAATATGAAGCCAGTGCGGCAGCCATGGTCAAGTGCGGAGAGTATCTCGTTGGACGAGACGCGCGCCAGATCGAACACCACTGGAATGTATTGCAACGCGCGAATCATTTCACCGGCATGGCCATCATGGGCGCGATCTCCGCAATCGACATCGCCCTGTGGGACATCAAGGGAAAAGCACTCGGCGTTCCGGTCTACGAATTGATCGGTGGCCAGATGCGGCATAAGGTGCGTCTTTACGGACATGTGAAAGCGCGCACCAAAGCGGAGATGCTCGACGAAGCGCTGCTGCGCAAAGAGCAGGGATTCACCGCGCTAGGCCATCTCAACCCGTTCCTCGATGAGGATTACGATCGATATTTCCGCCCTCATGCGAAGAAGATGGAAGAGGCCGTGGGTGTCGTTCGGGAACTTCGCGAAGCGCTTGGTCCCGACGTCGATCTCTGTATCGAGCTGCACCGGCGGCTCAATCCCGCCGAAGCCGTCACCTTTGCGCGCAGTATCGAGCCGTACTTCCCGATGTTCTTCGAAGACCCGCTGAAACCGACCGGCGTGGATGCGATGTCCTGGGTCGCGGATCACATTCCGGTGCCGATTGCCACCGGCGAGCGCTTCTTCAACATGCACCTGTTCCAGTCGATTGTCGCGCGGCGCGGCGTGCAATTCCTGCGCCCATCGATAGGTCTCTGCGGCGGCATCACGGGAGCGAAAAAGATTGCGGCTCTGGCCGAGGTCAACGACATGGAAGTCGTGCCGCATAACCCTCTGTCGCCGCTTAATCTGGTCGCCGAATTGCATCTTGACGCGACGATTCCGAATTTCGCCATTCAGGAATATCCGTCGTCGTCAAAGAACCTGCATGGGACGACCCAACTGCCTGGCCGCGAAATGTTTACCGATTTCCCGGAGCCGAGCAGCGGATTTCTCGATATCCCGACCGCACCCGGACTCGGTATCGACTTCGTCCCCGATATCGAGAAGCGCTTTCCGAAGGTCAATCGGCCGCTCGACATGCGTCCTCATCTCGATGGATCGGTCATCGAACAGTAAGGACCTTTCGTCATGGGCCAGCCCGCGCTGGCCAGGACGAGCGAGGTCGCGAGTCTATGTTCGATCGCAACGTCTAAGCGCGGCTTGTCATTCATGTCCGCCCTGCCTGATCGGGGAAACGTCGATGCCTCGCAAGCTCACGTTTCCCGCTTAAACAGAGCCCCCATGAAGATCAAAAGCGTTTCGGTTATCGCCCTCGAGATCCCGCTCGCGCGCAGTTTTGGCGGGAGCAAATACCGTGTCGACAAGCGGTGCACGATCATCACGCGGATGGAGACCGACACCGGGCTCGTTAGCGAAGTGTATAACGGCGACAACCGGACACATATGCGCGACGTGGTGGACATCATCGAGAAAGAACTGGCGCCGATGCTGATTGGCGAGGACGTTTTTGCCGTCGAGCGCCTCTGGCAAAAAATGTTCAAGGCGGCCGAATGGAATCGCGACCGCAAGCTGGTCATGGAAGCGATTGCCTGCATGGACAGCGCGATCTGGGACCTTCTCGGTAAGGCCGCGGGCGTCAATGTATGCCGATTACTCGGAGGCTATCGCCAGGCGTTGCCGCTTATCTGCATCGGCGGCTACTACGAGGAAGGCAAGACGCTCCGGGATCTTGGCGACGAAATGGAGCGGCTTCGCGAAGCCGGACTGGCCGGATGCAAGGTCAAGGTCGGTGGCCTGTCCGCCGAGGAAGACGCCAAACGGGTGGAAGCCGCGCGCAAGGGCGGCGGCGACGAGTTCTGGATCGCGGTCGACGCGAATCGCGGCTGGCCTGTTTCCGAAGCGGTCAAGTTCGCCCGCCTCGTCGAGCAATACAACATCGCGTGGTTCGAGGAGCCGTGTCTTTGGTACGACGACGCCAGCATGATGGCCGAAGTGCGCCGAAGAACGTCGATTCCGATCGACGCGGGACAGAGCGAAATGAGCGCCAGCGGCGTACGGCGGCTGATCGACGCAGGCGCCGTCGACATCATCAACTTCGATGCCTCCGAAGCCGGCGGGATCACGGAATGGCGTCGCGCAGCGGCACTTGCCCAACTCCACGGCCTGCGCGTGGGGCATCACGAAGAATCACAGATCGCGATGCAAATGATCGCATCGATTCCACACGGTGTTTGCGTCGAATGCTTCGAGGCCGACCGCGACCCGATCTGGGCCGGTCTCATTGCCAACCGTCCCAATCCGGTCAACGGCACGATTGCCATTCCGCAAGAACCAGGATTCGGACTCCAGCTGGACTGGGAGATGGTCAAGCGCTACCGGGTGAATTAGCAACCGCCGCTGGCGGCTTCAATAAAGAAAAATACGGGATCGTCTCTCTGCGATTTTTATCTTATTGAGGAAGAGCCGGGTCATGCAAGGAGGAGACGTGGACGTGCTATCGGAACAAACGGAAATTGATGCATCGACCAAAGTAGCGCGCCGGGTCATTTTCGCACTCAGCCTCGCGACCGTTGCAGAAGGGGTGTTTATCGGCGGAATTCTGCCGGTTATTCCCGCCATCGTGCACAGATACCAGATCACCTCCGGAGAGGCGTTCTGGCTGAATGCGGTGTATCTGCTGGCAGTCGGCGTGACGTGTCCGGCACTCAGCCGTTTAGGGGACATTCACGGCCACAAGAAGCTGACCGTTCTGACGATCATCGTCAGTATCATCGGCATCGCGCTCGATGTGGTGGCGCCGAATTTCGGCGTCTTTCTGGTCGGACGTTTCCTGCTTGGATTCTGCCCGGCGATTACGCCGCTGGCGATCGGTATCTTTCGCAACACCCTGAAGGAAGAGGCGGCGCTCTACGGGATAGGCGCGCTCGCCGCGGCCATGACGGTGGGCCACGCAATCGGGCCGGTTCTCGCCGGCTATGTGCTTGGCAGCACGTCGGGCATCGGCTGGGTGTTTGCGAGCTGGATTGCGTTGCTGGGTCCGGCAGCGATCGCCATCGTCTTTCTTGTGCCGACCTCTTCTCTTCCCGACACGCGCCGTACCATGGATTGGCTGGGCGCCATCATGTTGGGCGTCGGCGTTGCCGCGATCCTGTTCGCATTCGCCTATGCGCCCAAGTCGGGATGGGGGAACATCTTCGTGCTCGGCGCCATTATCCCGGGCATTGCCCTATTGATCGTCTGGTACGCGTATGAGAAACGCACGGAGTTTCCTCTCGTCGATCTGCGTATGCTGAATAACCCGAATGCACGGCCATACTATGTGTCGAGTTTTCTTTGGGGAATCGCGTATTACGGATCGCAGACGACCGTGGTGCTTTTTCTCGTTGCCTCGCATGAGAAACTCGGATTTGGCTTCTCCGTCTCCGTCCTGACACTCGGCTGGCTTCTTCTTCCGCAGTACCTGGTCACCATAATCGGTGCGCTAGGTGTTGCCAGAATCGTTCGGTCGTTGGGTGGGTACAAGGTCTGCGGGCTGATCGGCGGCACGACGCTGGGCCTCGGCTTCGCCGGTATGATCGTTGCGAACCACGTACTCTGGCAGTTCATGTTCTTCAGCATGATGACGGGCTTTGGCTCCGGCCTGTTGCAAACGACGCTGTCCGGTCGGGTCAGCCAGGTGTGTCTGCCCGAGGAGCGGGGCATCTCGGCGGGTATGTATCAAACCCTGAAGAACATCGGCGGAGCCATGGCAAGTGCTTTCGGTTCGGCGATTTTCGCGGCATTTCTGATCGACGGAACGAAGATCGCTTCGGAGCGCGCTTACATCATTGTTTTTTGCGGCTGCCTGCTTGTGTCGATCTGTATCGTGGCTGCGCTGCTCACCGAACGTTCTGACTATCAATCATAAATTCGGCGATGCCGGTATCTTGTCCGTCATCGCGAACCCGTCGACACTGGCGAACCATTAAGACAAAGGCGCACTCCGCGATCCGGCAATGGATCTCTCCATTCGGTCTTTCCCGGAATGGTTGAAGCGACCTGCGCGAGAGCCCGTCACATTCAATGAACGCTGATAAGAAGTGACTGGACGCTCATGCCGGGAATGGCAGGGATGCATCGGCATGCAATGGTCACCACGATATAGCTGGCGTTCTGCTTGCAGTACCAGTTTGTCTCCTTACAAACTTTAACGGGCGACTAGAGCGTGTTAGGCACTTTGGATAATGGGCACGGCATGAACAAGCATGAGCATAGCGAAGACGACGAAATGCAAGCCTGCCAGGGTTTCGGGCAGGCGTTCGTAGTCGCGTGCCAGCCGCCGGAAG